>JBGSJB010000126.1:0-2394 GCA_041742175.1 Pirellulaceae bacterium | reverse complement strand
TATATCAAGTGCTCGATCTGCCTTCGGAAAGGGACAACAGGGCAGGTGCGGAAATTGGTGCCATTGAGAGTTGCATCGAATTTCGCGATGTGAGTTTTCAGTACGGCTACCGTGGAAACGTCTTGAATTCGTTAAATCTGACCATTCCCGCCCGCAAGACAGTTGCTATTGTTGGTGAGAGTGGCTGTGGCAAATCTACTCTGCTCAAACTCTTGTTACGATTTCACGAACCAACGAGCGGTCAAGTGCTCATTGATGGTATTGATCTTCGCGACCTAAAGCTTTCGAGTCTGCGACAATGCACCAGCATAGTTTCACAAGACCCGTTTCTTGTGAATGCGACCTTACAAGCAAACGTTAAGTTCGGTGCCGAAGAAGCCAGCTTTAACGAAGTGATTGCGGCCACACGTGCGGCAGGGCTGGAAGATTTTGTAGCGCGACTTCCAGAGCGCTATGAAACGATCCTCGGGGAACGAGGGGCAAACTTGTCTGGCGGCGAACGACAAAGGCTGGCGATTGCTCGGGCCATCATTCGACAGCCAGAATTGCTCATATTCGACGAAGCGACAAGTCACCTCGATTCCGTTACCGAGCGACTGATCCAAGAAAACATGCGCCGCGCCTTCAGAAACAGAACCGTCGTGATAGTTGCCCATCGGCTGTCGACTATTCGAGATGCGGATTTGATATATGTGATGCATCAAGGAACGATCGTCGAATCGGGGGATCATCTGAGCCTGATGCGTGAAAACGGTCGCTATGCTGAACTCTGGAGGGCCCAGACACAACCGTCGAACGCTTTGCCAATCGAACTTGATAACACGCCACTGCTCACAAACCAAATTGCCTAGGAATTAAACATGTCCACGATCTTCATTCACGATCTTCGCAGTTGCTCGGAGTTTCAACAAACGCTCGATGCCAAACCTTCGCGAGCACTACAAATCTCCGCTGCACTCCTCTTTCTTCTGATCGTCTTGGCGGTGATGTGGGGATCGATCGTTGAGGCCAACCATGTTGTTCGCGCTACTGGACGAATCCGCCCAACAGAATCAATCACAAAAGTCTTCGTCCCAGCCGACTGCAGTCTGGGCGGCGGAGTCATATCAAAGCAAGTTCAGGTTGGCGACCTTGTTGAACAGGGCGATGTAATCGTACAACTAGACACTCGACGCTTCGAGATTGAAAGCGAGAAGCTAGAACGCGCTCTTGCAGCTGCCCAGGAAGAACTTCGAAGTCTCAACGTTGTTCAAAGCTATCTGCAGAAGCAACACAAATTTGCTAGCGAGAGAGGCGTGGCTGAACTTGAGCGAGCGGAGCTTGCTCTGAAATCAGCTCGTGAGCGCAACGAATCGGAGGCCAGGAGCTTTCAGACCGAAGTTCAGTATGCCGAGTCGACCTTATTGCGATCGCAAGAGCTTGCAAGGGGAAATGTCATTTCGCTTCAAGAGCTTCATAATGCCGAAGAGCGTTTGAAGCTTTGTAAGGAAAAACTTGTTCAGTGCAATTTGCCCATCGAGACTTCCACGCTACTAATTGCCAAACAAGCACTTGAAGCGATCGACTGTGATTTTGAAGTGAAGAATGCCGAACTGAAGGCCCGCATAGCGGCCAAAAAAGGGGAGACAGCAGCAACCCGACAGGACTTGCTGAATCTGTCTTACCAGCGAGAAGCAACTTCGCTGCGAGCTCCTGTCTCCGGAATTATTGTTCAGGGGGCGGTTCAAACGGGCGACGTACTAGAACCGGGCAAGCCGATCTTAGAGATTGCACCGAAAAGTGATTTTACTTTTGAGGTGCTTGTACGCCATGCAGATGCAGGCAATTTGAAAATCGGCCTACCAGCACAAGTCAAGCTAGATGCATTTGACTTTCAGAACCACGGCGTGCTCTGTGGAACTGTCGTTTATATTGCGCCGGATTCTACGGGAATCGATGGCGCTGGCGCCGAAAAGCCAACTTCGACGGTGGCAGGCGCGAGCACTGGGTTCGTTGTCCGGATCGCACTTCGACCGACTTCTTCGACCCAAGAAGAAATCTATTCCGCGGTTAAGTTGGGTTTGGGTGGCAAAGCGGAGATTGTTACGCGGCAAGAGACCTTGATTCGTTTGTTGTTGCACGGCATCAGCTCGAGCATCACATTCGGAACGCTTCTTTAGGGCATGCACTGCATGACAAACTTTTTGTAGACTTTCGTCGATCGCGAGGGAGGATTTCGTGATTTTTACAGGAACAAGTGCGGGTAGATGACTGTTCCGGTGATGTGTTGGAATAGCGTTTGACAGAACGTAAGTGGCTGCCAATACTAATAAAAGGTCATCACCGAGTGCTTGTGACGAGTTGGTCCCGGCGATGCTTTGGCTTTGCAAGCTAAAGTAGTCGTTACGGCCTAAG
>JBGSJB010000125.1:0-11216 GCA_041742175.1 Pirellulaceae bacterium | reverse complement strand
GGGCAAGATCATTTTGCAAAAGTCAAGAATTTTGCTGACGGATGCCGTCCGGAACGCCGTGGATACCAGCCACCCGTTGATCCACGCCCAGAGGCACGAACTCGTCGTAGACATGCCGCCGGAACCAATCCACCTTGAAGGCGACTTAACCCGGCTGTCACAGGTGTTTGCCAACCTATTGAACAACTCCGCAAAGTACACCGACCTGGGCGGACACATCCGGCTGGCAGTGGAGCGGCAGGGTAACGACGCAGTGGTGAGCGTGGCAGACAACGGCGTGGGTATCCCCGCCGACATGTTGTCCCATGTTTTCGATATGTTCGCTCAGATCAACGGCTCTTTGGAGAAGTCGCAGGGCGGACTCGGTATTGGCCTGAACATCGTAAAGCGGCTCGTAGAGATGCACGGCGGCAGTATTTACGCCGAGAGTGGCGGACCCGACATGGGTAGCATGTTCACCGTGCGGCTGCCGACGGCGCTGTCCCTCCCAGACGAAAAGTCGGACGACCAAATCACCGACGAGCAGGCCCTGCCAGCCGCTTGCCGCCGCATTCTCATCGTCGACGACAACCAAGATGGTGCATTCAGCTTGGCCATGATGCTCAGGCTCATGGGCAACGACACGCAGACTGCGCACGATGGCCTGGAAGCCGTCGCGAGGCTCATCCGTGGTATTACCCTTTTCTGCCCCATCTCAGCCGCGTAGACTGGTGATTCCCTCTCAACTCAGACTGGGAGAATTTATTGTTCGGCAACAAGGAACCCCTCGATGATCAATCCATCCGTCCCAATGCAATTTATGACCCGCGTGTTTCTGCTTTTTTGCCTTGTCGACGCCCCGCTGTTCGCTCAGTCATCCTATCCACCCGTCAAGGACGCACGCGTCGAGACCTACCGAAAGGTCGGCTCCACTGAACTGAAGCTGTGGATCTTTGGGGAATCAGATCCCAAGGTGCCGAAGCCCGCGATTGTTTTCTTCCATGGTGGTGGTTGGAATGCAGGAACACCGGAGCAATTCCTGGCTCATGCAAGATATTTTGCAAAGCGTGGCATGATCGCCATTCCCGCTGAGTATCGTGTGAAATCCCGCAATGGTGTTTTAGCGGTAGAATGCGTGAAAGACGCCAAAGCGGCCATCGCCTGGGTCAGGGAAAATGCCCATCGTCTCGGCATTGATCCGAACAAGATTGCCGCATCTGGAGGCTCCGCCGGTGGTCACCTCGCAGCTTGCACCGGCACAATTACTGGTTTTGGCAGCGACGAACGACCGAACGCCATGATCCTTTTCAACGCCGCCACCACGCTCGCTCCGATCGGGGATTGGAAATTTGAAAATCCCAAGATCGAACCCGGCATAGACCGATTGGGAGTGAAGGGGGACGTTATCTCTCCAGCGCATCACATTGGCCCACACACTCCACCGGCCCTGCTTCTTCATGGGACAATAGACGAGACAGTCCCCTATAGCAGTGTCGTAGCTTTTGATAAAGAGATGAAGAAGGCAAATCGTCCCTGCAAGCTTATTGGCTACGAAGGTGCAGACCACGCCTTCTTCAACAGACCGGAGTTTCTAAGTAAAACAATAGCCGAAGCCGACGCTTTCCTCGTCGATCTCGGCTGGATCAAAAAGTGAATTTCCGCAACCAACGAGCCGAACAATGCGATCCACCGAAGTCGCGGAGCGGCCGTCTCATGATGGTAAGTTTACTTGCCGCGACATCGGTGATCGCGGTCGTTATTTGGAAGAGTACAACGGACAATGACAAACCCTTGGTGCGACCATCCAAAACTGAAAGGGCGCTTCCATGCAGAATCACAGGATGCGACTTCGATTTGCAGTTGTTCCAACCGCGTTTCTGAGCCTTCATGCAGACGTAGTAACGGTAGCGTTTGGTGCCATTCTTAGTCGTATGCGTCGGCGTCATCGAACAGTCGCAGCAAGCGCATCGAAGGATTCCCTTGAGCAGCGCACCGAATTTGTTTCTCGCTTCGACCCCGCCAGTGCGGCCGTTTCGCCGGAGA
The DNA here is from genome assembly GCA_041742175.1 of Pirellulaceae bacterium. Lineage (GTDB taxonomy): Bacteria > Planctomycetota > Planctomycetia > Pirellulales > Pirellulaceae > Aureliella. The sequence goes on along the minus strand of JBGSJB010000125.1, from coordinate 9,194 downwards.
AGCGATTGCACCTTTTGCCAAACGTCCGCGTCGACAATCGCGTCCTGCTCACCTTCGTTGATTTCATCCTTGTAGCCAAGCTTGCCGATGTAGGTCACGTTGGTGAGCAGGCGGAATAGCGTTGCTTTAGTGAACTGCGATCCGCCTCGTTGTGTTCCCTTCCGCGTTTTCCATGTCTTGTTTCTCCAGCCGCGTTGGTCCAACTCGGCAATCGTCGCCATGATCGATTGCTTCTCGAGGTAGAGATCGTAGATGGCTCTCACTTTGTTGGCTTCGGCTTCGTTGATCTTCAGTTTGCCACCTTGGCCGTCGATATCGTATCCGAGCAGTGGCATGCCACCTGACCATTTGCCTTTGCGTCGCGCTGCAGCGATCTTGTCACGGGTTCTTTCCGAGATCAGCTCGCGTTCGAACTGAGCAAACGATAGCAGCACGTTTAGCATCAGCCTGCCCATTGAGTTGGTCGTGTTGAATTGCTGGGTCACGCTGACGAATGCAACCTGGTTGCGTTCGAAGACTTCGAGCATCCGAGCGAAGTCCATTAGTGAGCGGCTCAGTCGGTCGACCTTGTAGACCACCACGCAATTCACCTTGCCGGCTTCAATGTCCGCCAGAAGTTGCCTCAGCGCTGGGCGATCCATGTTGCCACCGGTGAATCCACCATCGTCATATCGATCGGGCACACAATGCCACCCTTCTTGCGTCTGGCTCTTGATATACGCCTCGGCGCACTCACGCTGGGCGTCGAGCGAATTGAACTCCTTGTCGAGGCCCTCATCTGTTGACTTGCGAGTGTAGATTGCACAGTTCAATTGACGATTGTTGGCTTGCTTACTCATCACTTGCCTCCTTTCTTATTGAGATTGAAAAAGTGGTAACCGTTGCAGTGCTGGCCCGTGATCTTCTTGGCTACAGCGCTGAGAGTTTTGTAGATCGAACCCTCATATTCGAAACCGTTCTCCAGAACGAGCACCAGGATCTTCTCACCCTTGTAGATCCGCTCGAGCACTGATTTCGGAGGCGGAAGACGATTGTCTTCCTCTGGCTGGACGAAACCCGTCACCGTGTTGCCTGCCGGCTTAGGCATTGGCTTTACTGACTTGGGAGCGGTCGTGCGGATGTCAGTACCGCGTGCGAGTTCCGCAGCGCGACGCCTAGCTCGCTCTGAAATATCGCATTCGATGTTGGCCTGCATCTTCCAAGCGATACGTTTCAAGAGCCATTGCTTGTTGCGAGTGTTAGTCGGCTCGCCCCACGTCTCTTCAAACTTCTCTCGCAGTTGCCCCACCGTCATGCGTTGGAGCAGAGCGACCTCTCTGTCGATGTCTAGTTGCATTGATTTCTCACGAAAAAGCGGACTCACTGGTCGTTAACCACGTTGGTCACAGAGAGCACGCTTTCCGAAGAAACCTCAAGGCAAGCTGCTGGTAATTCCACAGGATCGTCGGCGATTTCCGAATCCGGAATCGCCACACGCGATTTCATTCGCACAATGCCAGCCGCCAGAATCGCAGCGATTTCCGATCGCCGAGCCGGTGCGGACAATGAAGAAGGGGGAACAGACGAGAGCAACTCGCACCTCCATGCTCAACGCCGCTATAATTGGCGGCTCGAAGACAGACATTCGCAGCCACATCAGCCGCGTCTATCTGTAGGAATACCCGACGCGAGTTCGAATTGACGGACTCCACTGCAAACAAAAACATCCTTACTACGATGCCCTGACTCCTGTTTCATGAAGAAACCATCCGAAAAAGAGATAAACCGTCGACATCGACGCCTAAGTACAAACAGAGAGATTCGGAGAGCATACCTCACGCCAAAGATTGAGATCCACTCAAATCTTCCCAGCCCAAGCTTTACCAAGGTAGTGGAATCCATAATTGCTGGGATCGACTTCGACCAACCACCATTCAAGTACCCCGAGATCGGGAGGTTCTTCCAAAACATTTCTAGGAGTGGACTTGAGAGATCGCACAAAGAACTTGGCGATTCCCTACGCAATAGGTTGAACAACCTTCAGCTAAATGGTCCACCTCGAAGAGTTCAGCTAGATCCCTTGCAAATCGCAATTAACGCTATGGGTGAATTCATTGTCGATTCCATATGCAGACTCGATGAATCTTTGCTTCCAATGAACGATGTCGAAGTACTTGTTCAGCAAGAAGTCATTCGAGTCGGCCTATCATCCATGTTACATCGAAGTATCGGCAATCGCGATTTTTACTTTTCACGAAAAAGACTTCAGTTAGAGGTTGAAGGACATTCCTATACTCTTGCGTTCAGAAAGCATAGTATTGACCAGATTTGCTCTCGCTTCCGCCCCGATTTCCTGAACTACGGTGGACTCGGAGAAGCCCACGCTCTGTTTAGCTATTTGAATTTTGTTGAACCGATTGTTCTTCCAGCGGGCAACTTGGCGGTCGCGTTGTTCGATTTCTGTAATGGACCGGGGAGCTGGCAATACGATAACTATGTAGGGAGATGCATGCCTGACGCACCTGTCCGTGGGCATGAGCAGTGGATTTCGACAGGCAAGCCTTATGGGTACCGATTGGGCTATTGCCCAATTGATTTGGTTGATCAATATGCGATCGTTCGAACTTTCTTGCCTCCGGGGTTCGCAAAAACACCGGAACGACGCTTGTTGCGACAAAAGTGCCACGATGCTAAGCAAAAATTTGTGCTGAGTCGAGCTGCTCAAGAGATGGGATGCAACACACTGAGGTTTGGAAAAGGATTCGACGCAATTGAGTGGTTTCACAGAAATGGAATACCTCAAGTGATCGATCCACCGATTCCACTATTTGATTACGAGTACCGCGCCAAGAAGTTTGGAGATTCGCTTTAACGGACCGTATTGCCAATCACAACCACAAGAGTTTTCGCCGGTCATACTTAATTCTTGTGTCCACTTTCAAGGTCCAAAGGATACTTTAAGTCACTTCGAATGAATGATGTTAACGCCACGCATTTGGCTTGGCTGGAGCGCGACATCCAATTTCGTTGGCAATCATCTCAAGCAAGCAAGTCGCATCGTCGTGAACTTGCCAATTGACGCAGAGCTCATCAAATTCGATTTGCGTCTGACGTAGTGATTGGACTCCAGTCTCACCACAGTGCGTTTGGATCTCCATGGCATCGTTTCGATGTCTGATGTTCGTTACAAGCACATCCAATGACGGTTGCAATAGATGAAAGAACTCAACCACGTTTTGCCCCTTGGCAAAAGTGTTGAGGATGACGCTTCTTAACCATGGCTCTCGAACATGCCACCCAGCGACAACCAACGGACAATTCTCCCGAGGAGACTTTTTTGCTATTGCCCATGCCTTACGGAGAAATCCGCCGAAGTCTGTCGAAGGAATTCGTTGATAGCCCTGGGTTGACTGATAAATGCCGTAGCGGAATTCCGGCGGAACAATCTCGTTTAATGCGTTGAGCAGCCTATCTGTATCGACGGCGCAAGCCTCGCTCGAGAAAGCGACGGCAGTTGACGTCTTCCCAGCACCTCGAGGTCCGGTGATCCAAACAACCTGATTGGTCCAAAGCTTCAAATCAAAATACGACGCAATAGCACGTATTGCCTCGTCCTCGTTCATCGTGACGCTATCCAGCATGAACGGTTGGATGTTCCGTTTAGTCATTGTCTCTTCGAACAATTCTCTGTGGTACTCCCAATGTGCGTCACCTTGCGAGGCTTGTCGATACTGTCGGTCCCGAGATTTCATCTGCTCCAAATACCTGTCACGATAAGGGCAATGCAGCGCGATAATCGACAGCCCGAGTTCGGCCAATTGGCATGCGTCCGCTGCTGCATTCCCAAAGAAGATTGGATTCTGCCAATTTCCAAGTAGGATTGAACTCGTAAGGCGGTGGAGGAATTCTCGATCGCAAGGACTCTGGCAGTTTTCCAAATCGATGCAAGTTGCCCGGCAAATGATAGTGGGCAACTTTGCGAGAAGAGTTGTTTTGCCCATCCCTGGGGCACCTACAATCAAGAATCGTGGTTCCATTTAGTCGTGTCAAATTAGGAGCGTTGGCGTTAGTTTGGAAACAGCTTGCCCGAGTCTAGCATGGTTGTCATCGTTTTCGAAACCAAACAGTTCGAGACCGGTCTCATCCGGACACCGAACGAGAACTCTGTGTTAACTCTGGAGGTACCCGAAAAGAGAGAGTCAGAGAGTTCGTGACCGTTTTTTCGCACCGGCGGGCGCAACCTTGAAGGTTGCGTTCGAGAAACGGAAATCTCTCTGCAAACAGAGAGAGCGGCGGTTTGGGCCGGCGAAGCGCGAAAAGCGTAGGAAACCCGCGAATAACTGGGTAGAAACCAAAAACGCCCGGCGGCCGATTTCTCGACGCCGGGCGTTAAGTCTTTTGGTCGTCAAAGTTCGTACTTTGACGCAAGCTCCCCGAGCGATACCCTCTTCGAAATGTCGAAGACAGAGATCCGTCGTAAAGCCTTACAATCCAAGGAGTTCCAACGAAGCCGAGGAAGGTACAACCTCCAGTTCGTCTCAGCGTCTATTAACCCGCAACCTGGGAAACTCGCGCTTTGCGTTAACCAGCAGGTTGTTTTTCCGTGGAGGAGGAAAGCTGAGGGCGGTTTAACAGGGGCGAGAGGTTCGAAACAAGTGTCCACGAGGGGCTCTGGGAATATCTACGAAAAGACGACTGATGTTAGCACCAGCACATATATCGCGTTTTTGCGCGCAGCAACTTGGCGTTGTTCGGTCATATGCGATGACCGATTGCTCGCGATAGTGGCCGCTCATATGATCGATAGATTTGTCGGCGGGCTACGTTTGGAGGAGACTCAAGTGAACACGTCTATCCGATCGGTCGCGGGTTGCGTCCGCGCCCTAGTCGTTACCGCGATCATGTGTAGTACAGGTATCGCTGGCGATGAACCTCTGCCTGGGGCGACGCAGGCCAAGTCAGGTCCACCACTGCGTGCCCAAACGAAGGCCAGAGTTGACGCTCTGCGAAGATCGGGCAAGGGATTGTTGGAGTTCGCGACGGCGTTCTCGGATATGGCAGGCGCTTGGCAGCTTCAAAAGCGAATTGAAGAGTTGAAACCAGCTATAGAAGCAAAGATGCCAGCCAACGGAGGAGTGTTGGTTGTAGCGTACATTGACGAGTTCAGAGTTGGCGAAGGCGTGATGAGAACCCTTCGTTCTGTCGTGATCGAGGGAGGCTATTCGTCCGAGGAAGAAGCACGCAAGGACTTCGCCCGTTCGAAGGTCACAGTAGCTCGTACTGCCAAGGATGCAGCTGCGTTTACTCCCAGCCCTTTTGTATCTACAAGCCCACGGTTCTTTTGGTTCGCAGCGGCGGCTGTAAGCGTACCGAGTCTCAAATTTCCAAGCAGCGCAGAACACGAAGAGTCCAGGAAAAAATTGCAGCGACTGCTGGCTAGCTTGAAGCAAATTAATTCTGAGGAACAAGCCAAAGCGGAGATCGCGTGGAAAGCAATACAGGCTGAGAACAAAAGGCTCAATGATAAACGTGTAGCAAATAACACTGAGCCTCGAGAACCCGATGAGGTCGCGGCACGTGGAGAGTTGGACCTACAGAATTGGGAGAAGGCGGAGCGAGCGTCATTTGCTTCTGAGCGAGCTGCAATCGAAGCACTTCGTGAAGCATCGCGATTAGCACTGGCTAGTGTCGCTGCGATGAGCAAAGAGGTCTGCCCCCAAGGCCTTCCTTACGAACAGTGCAAAGTTCATGAGGCTTGGAAAAATGACTATCTGCAGCGCCGAGCAGCGCACCTAAAGCATTCAAGTGATTCGGAAGGTCAGGCTTTGCGTCGATCCGAGTTCCTGGAGAAGCAAGAATCTCAGATCGAACTCCGCAAGGCAGCTAGAAAAGCAGAACTTGATGCAAAAGTTTCTGAAGCGAAGAACTCGAAGGAGTCGCTCGATAGCCAGAAACAAACTGAGGCAGAGTTTGCATCGACACTGGCTGAGTTCGATGAACTGGACAAAACCATACAAAGCACCACAGAACTGATTCAACAAATCGAAGCAATGCTGAGTAAGTTCAAAGATTAAGGAGAGAGACTCATGCGACCGGTTTACTTGATGATACTACTGTGGAGCATTGTCCAGTTACAGCCCGCCATCGGAGCGGACGGTGAATACAAGTACCGAGCTAGTGGTACGGTCGAGCGTGATGGTTCAAAGCGTTCGCTTCCGTGGGAGACTTCGGGGCGAATCTTTGCACCAGACTTTGAGGCAGCGCGCAGCAAGGCAAGTGAAGAGGTTGATCAATTCCTAAAGCAGAACTATCCAGCTTGGCGAGAAGCCCAGAATTCTCGAAAGGTCAATGTTCTTACCGCCTACGATTCTGGATTAGGTGGCGACCATACTACCCTTCGTTTGCAACTCACTTGCTTGGGAGCGATCGTTCGAGAGAAGCCAGTTCTAACCATCTTGAATTGGGATGCGATTACGGAAGAACAAGTCTACGACAACTTCACTGTCCGCATTATTGTCGAAGCAAACGGTCGTGAACAAACGATTGAGTCTGATATAGCAACTTTGGGCCGCGGTGGCACGGACAGTTTTGCACGCTATTTCGATGTATGGTCTGGAGAGCTGTCAACGGGCGATGCGGAGAGGAGCTTTTCATTTCGGGTACTACAAAAGGACATTCCTGAGCTGCAGGAGTCAAATCAAGATAAGAAAGCAAACCCAGCTGATCCGAACGACGGTTTTACGGAGCTTGGGCGATTCAGTGTGAATCTGAAAGTCGTATCAGGTCAACTGCAGGCTGACTGGGTTGCATCGTCAAAAACGGTCGCAACAGAAAGCGCGAGGAGAGGGCCTGGGATGAAGTCGCAGAGATTTACGGTTAGGAATCCTGACGCAGTCCCCTTTGGCATAGAAATCTACGCTGAGCGGCGCTCGGATATTGATAGGGCTCGGGAGAAGGAGCTTGAACTGGGGCGTCAGAAAGAGGAGGCAATGCGCAAAAAGCTAGCTGCCGCTGGCGATGCGATGGTCGTTTATACAGGAACGCTAGAAGGGACCCGCGATGGATCGAACGTGGGTATTGGCGCAGTAGTTGTCGTTTCCGCCGACTTAGAATCAGGGAAAGCATACCTAGCGAAGGAGTTTCCAGGTCAATCCGAACTTGGGATTGCTGTCGCAGTCAAAACGGAAGATGAGGGTAAGCAATACCTTTTAGATCGATTTAAAAAACTAGTTCCCAATGGTGTTCCTGGGGAACCGCAATTGACTAAGAAAGTTGGTCGGACACTCATGGATGATATCAACGATCTGCCCGGACGTCGGCCACAACCACGTTAAGTTGCGTTTGCCGATGAGTTTAAGAAACTTCATGACGCACCTTGGTCGAGATTGAAGCTGCCCGAAAAGCGAAAATGACTGCGGATGACCTAGACGGTGCTTTGGAGCTTTGCAAAATCGCAACCGAAATCGCAGCACTGCATAGCACTAACTGGATCGCTGCAAAACCAGGAAAGCCCAAGAGAAGGTCTCTGTGTCCGTCACGCGGTCCGTGGTAGTGCCACTCGTTGCACTGATCGCAGTAGACTCGATAGCGAATAATGTCGTCGTCGATGACGACCATCTCTGCTACCAGCGTGGGAGTTAGCCGGACCATCATCAATACCTAATGAAGAAGGCAAAAGACATCGAGAATTACCCCGACGTCCCAGCTGCGCCGCAGTATGAGATAACGAGACAAGTCACCCAAGAGCTAATTGACAGTGCTCGGTCGCAATATCCAGGACTACGCCCAATTTATTTCGATTTCATCAACAATCCTCATATTGGAGCTTGGGCTTTTCGTTTGAACGATGGATATGGGATTGGTCTGACGTCAGGAACCCTAATACTTGTAGGCATGGTTTTCCACTACATGCTCTCTACAAGGTCCTTGTTCCCCAGAATAGGCTTACCTGACGCAGAGAGAAGTTCTCTATCTCCAATACCCTGGAATGTTCTCAATGCCGCGACTCTTTACGGCGATGGAGTTATGCCTGTCCGACCTTTAGGCAGGGAACGCTCTCTGTATGCTCTGCATTTGACACAACAAGCCCTTAATTTCCTGGTTGGTCACGAGTTAGCTCACATCACACGCGGTCATGTCGACTATTTAGAAAACAATTCGAGTTGTCGCTTTGCTGAAGGAATTGGATGGAGTGGGACAAAAGATACGCAACTGATAAGGCAAGCAATTGAACTAGATGCCGATTCAAGGTCGGTGCTGGCAAGAATCACCTCTGCCCACAACACCTTCCACAAAAACCCTGATGAAATGAAACCCGAATGGGCAAAAAAAGAACTGTCCATTCTCGACTGGCATTTCGATTGGGCGTTTGCAGTAAGCACAGTCTTTAGATTGTCGGTGACAAGAGATTCCGAAAAGAGGATCTTTTGGATTCGTACCCACCACTCCCGGTTAGGCAATTGCAAGCACTTCGTTTCGCTTGCACGCAGTTGGCACAACCCGAATCGGCGGCTAGCACGCAAGTGTGGCAATTCTTAAAACACTCTGCCGAGCGAGTCGAACACGCATATATTAGTATCAACGGATTGCCTTCCGAAGGCGGTTTCGTTCAAGCGTCCGAAGCTGCGACTATTCAGCATCTTAAGGCGATCGAAGCAGTTTGGTACAACATTCGAAAGGATATTCAAACGTATAGTCTAGAGAGCCTTTGAAAACCAGTGCTTCTAAAGGGGGGTGCTAGTTCAGTTATCAGAGCCGATGACTGGATTCGCGCCAGCATGGACCTGTTTACAAGACAGGTGCCTTTCTCAGTCGAGCCACATCGGCAGGTCAGCAGGAACACAGTGATTCAGCTGCGACTATTCAGCATCTTAAGGCGATCGAGTCCGCTCCCAGGCGAACATTCCTGTGTAGCAGAAGCCCAGCGAGCCAAGCTTCTGCGTTAACTAATCTTCGAGCTCTACTATCCAGTAGGCTTCGCTTATGAACTTGGACCAGCTCTTCACGCGATTCATTCGATCGGCGTAAATCGGCTTCCACGCTGGACGCACTGGCTCCTTGCGGAGTTTCATGTGCGCCTGAGCCGGAGTTCGGTCAGCCTTCTTCGAATTGCAATCGATGCAAGCCAGTACGCAGTTGGTCCAGGTCGACGTTCCACCCTTAGCTCGCGGAACAACGTGGTCAATCGTGAGCTCTTCGCTGCCAGGCTGCTTTCC
>JBGSJB010000124.1:0-2467 GCA_041742175.1 Pirellulaceae bacterium | reverse complement strand
AGATAGCGGATTGAGTTCGGGCAAATGGATGATTCTGGAGATCGATGTTCAAGGTGCGTTGGCAGTCATGCAGTTGCGAACGGACACGATCAGTTTCTTCGTCCATCCCGGTTCGCTCGATGAATTGGCGATCCGCTTGCGACGACGCGGAACGGATAGCGAATCCGCGATTCGAAGGCGCCTCGAAGTTGCAGCAGAGGAACTGCAAGCGCTCAAACATTATCAATATGAAATAATCAACCGAGAAGTCGAACATTCGGTGGTCGAAATATGTCAACTTTTACAACTACACGTTCCCGGAGCTAAGCATGCTTGAAGAGTTAAAAGAAGAAGAGATCGTCAACAAAGTCGGTGGGCGTTTCAAACTGTCCACTCTGATTCAAAAACGACTGGTTCAGATCAATCGTGGCAGCCGTCCGTTGGTCGATTTCGTTTCTGACAACAAGATGGAAATCGTTCTGCAAGAGATTCTTCAGGACAAGATTTTCCTGACCGCTGCCGGTGAACTAGCGCTGTCGACGGAATCCGAAGAAGGCGATCTGCTGGACATGGACAGCCTCGAGCTATGACAGCGGCTCGCGTTGTGATTGGCATCGCTGGCGGGATAGCCGCGTTCAAAGTCGCATCGACGGTCAGTAAGTTGGTACAGGCTGGGCACTCGGTCGATGTCGTGTTGACCGAGAAAGCTCAGCATTTCGTTGGTCCAGCGACGTTTGCTGCGCTTTGCGGGAGCGCGCCGGTCACAAGCATTTTCGATTCGCGGTATCCGCTCGGAGCGCACATCGAGTTGGCGGAACAAGCGGACTTGCTGTTGATCGCACCCGCCACGGCTCGGATTTTGGCGAGCTGCGCGTTGGGTTTGTCCGATGATCTGCTCAGCACGTTGTATTTGACCTGCGAGTGTCCAGTGCTAATGGCTCCGGCGATGAGCAGTTCGATGTGGAGCAAGCCTGCGGTGATTCGCAATGTGGACCAGTTGAAAAGAGACGGCGTGCAGATAATCGGACCCGAGAGCGGTTGGCTGAGTTGCCGCAAGCAAGGCGAAGGACGGATGTCGGAAGCGGAAACGATTCTCGAAGCGATATACTCTTGCTTAAAAAACAGAAGCGTCTGAGTGCCGCATGGCAAAAATTCTGATCACCTCTGGACCCACTCGTCAGTATCTCGATCCGGTTCGCTATATCACCAACGCTAGTAGTGGTCGCATGGGTGCTGCCTTGGTTGAATCCGCCTTGGATCGCGGGCACGAAGTCATCGTAGTCACTGGACCGGTTCAAGTGCCGTATTCGCGCGCAGCTCAGGTAGTGGAAGTTGACACGACGGACGAGATGCTTCAAGCCGTCTTGAAGTACTTCCCAAGCTGCGATGGACTGATCGGCGCTGCCGCTCCCTGCGATTACATGCCGCGCAAGATAAGCTCTGACAAGATCACCAAGTCGGGCCAACCGATTCGATTGGAGCTAATCGAAACTCCGGATGTCGTGGCTACCGCTGCGCATAGTAAGCTCGCACATCAGTGGGTTGTTGGGTTTGCCCTTGAGACGGAAGACTTGAGATTTCGGGCGATCGTCAAAATGCAACGCAAGTGTTGCGATATGATGGTCTCAAATGGACCAAGCGCGATCAATTCGCTGACCAATGAAATTGAAATTCTCGCCGCTGATGGCCAAACGATCGCCTACGTTTCTGGCGATAAGCGAACTGTGGCTGACGCAATCATACAAGCGACTGAAACATTGAAGTGAAAGTATTGAAGACGTTGAACGCAAATTATTCAGTTCAGCTTGGCCGACTGACGCTTCGCAATCCGATTCTGGTTGCATCCGGAACGTTCGGTTACGCGCGCGAGATGCAAGGCATCGTCAATCTCGCTTCGCTGGGCGGCATCCTACCGAAGACGGTCACGCTGAATCCGCGTCTCGGCAATGCACCGTGGCGGACAGTAGAAACGTCGGCGGGTCTACTGAATTCGATCGGTCTCGACAACGATGGAGTGGATGTTTTCATCGATCAACATCTGGCTTACTTGAGAACGTTGGATACAGCGATCGTGGTCAGTGTTGCAGGCAAGAGTCGCGATGAGTTCGTGGAGTTAGCGAAACGCATCGAAGCTGCTGGTGGCGCCGCGGCTTTAGAGTTGAATATCTCTTGTCCGAATGTATCCGGCGGTGTCGATTTCGGAACCGACCCAAGCATGTGTTACGAAGTTATCCGTAGCGTTCGCGACAACTGCAATCTGCCGATCCTCGCCAAGCTGACGCCGAATGTCTCACGAATCGCCGAGATCGCAAAAGCAGCAGCGGAAGGCGGCGCGGATGCTGTGTGTTGCATCAACACGGTGCTTGGCATGGCGATTGATTGGCGGCGACGCAAACCAATGCTTGGGAATATCATGGGCGGTTTGAGCGGCCCTGCGATTAAACCGGTTGCGTTGCGCTGTGTGTATCAAGTCGCAAGTTCGGTCAGC
>JBGSJB010000123.1:0-7283 GCA_041742175.1 Pirellulaceae bacterium | reverse complement strand
CTGGCAAGGTGTGAACGGCTAATCTGTCAGCTTCTGTAGCTGCAAAACAAGGCAATCTGCAGCCACAAATCTATCAACCACGATCATCAACCACCAGCAAAAAATGGCTGGTTTTGACTCGCAAACAAGTGGCTGGTTTTCACCCGCAAAATGACAGTTTGGGTGACCGGTGCGAGTTTAATGACCATTTTTTACTAGTAGCGAGTGCTTTAAACGTCAAGACATCGATTTGAGTGCCGGACTTTGCTTTGAATATGCGGACACATGCTTTCGCAACCAGCCCCATAACATGAAGTGGCCGGTACGCCGCACCGACTAATTGCACCTGACGAGGCGCTTGCTTTAATTCACTCGAATCGCCTCACTCGAGACGTCTTGTTTCCATCCTTCCCGGGAGAGGACATCAACAGCCATGTCGATCATACTCCAATCGGAAAGTCGGGCCCGCTGTTCGCATTTCAGGAACGGTTAATGTTCAGCAAGTTATACTTGCACGACGCTCGATCGAGTCGCTCGAAAGTCACGACTGGGCGCGTCGTTGGTGGCCTGAGCAATGCAGGCTAATAAAGAGGACACTTGTAAGGACTTTTGCCAGATGATTCGATTGATTTTCGGAAGAATGCTATTCGGCTTCGCCTCGATCGCACTTCTTCCGCCAATGGCTTTTGTTCAGCAAGTAAGCGGCCAGACGCGGCAGTTGACAGAGTCGACTACTGCGATTCAGGATGGGGATCATAGATTGGAATTTGATTTTTCAAGTGCGAGCTGGAATGACGTTTTAAATTGGTTCGCCAAGGAGGCGAAGATGAATTTGGAGTGGCGAGAGCTACCTGACGGTGAATTCAATCTGAAAACGCAAAGGACTTATCCAGTCACGGAAGCGCTCGATATTATCAATATGCATCTGCTTGCTCGCGGATACACGCTATTGCGCCGCCACGAGGTGTTGGTTCTCATGAAATTAGACGAGAATTTTGACACAACGCTGGTGCCGCGTATACAGCTTGAAGATCTGGATAAACGAGGTAGTTTTGACTTTGTAAAAGTTTCCTTCGCTCTCGATTGGCTGCTTGCAGAGACCACCGTCAAGGAACTTAGTCCAATGTTGAGCCCTCACGGAGCATTGATTCCCTTATCGAAAACAAATCGAATCGAAGCGATGGATTCGGTCAGCAACCTTCGTGCGATTCGAGATTTAATAGAGCGAGAGGAGTCCGGTAATAGCCAAGAACGTCTGGTCTCCGAATTTGTTCTGGAATATACCAACGCAACCGAAATGATCGGAAAGCTTCAGCAATTGCTCGGCATGGAAAAACCCTTATCCAGAATGTCCAACAATCAGATGCAAGTCGTCAGAGAGCAGTACGCTTTCAAGGCAGAATTGGCCAAACGTACTGGCGAAAATGGTCCAAGTTTCCAGGAAAGTCGAATCGAAGTTTTCTTAGTCGTCAATGAGCAACGCAATAGCATAGTGGCAAATGCTCCCCCTGATAAAATTGCGATCATTAAGCAAGCGATTCAGACGTTGGACGTTCCGAGCACGAATCAAGGGGCTCAACTTAGTGAAATCACAACGATGAAAGTCTATCCGCTGAACGGTGCGGATCCGGATGCCGTTTCGGAAATTCTGCAAGACCTTACAGAGATTGGAGAACTGCATCCGAACTCTCGATTCTCCGAAGATGACGACAAACAGATTTTGTTTGCCTATGCGTCGTTGAAGGATCACGTAACGATCATGTCCGTTATGAACCAGCTTTCTGGATCATCGCGATCATTCAAAGTTGTTCAACTGAAACGACTCAAGGCGGCTTACGTTGCGCGGTCAATTCAAACCCTTATGGGTGCCGAAATAACAAACGTTAGTGTCACTGAAGGAAGCGGTCGTCGCGGACGCGATGCACCTTCAAATAGTTGGAAGGGTTTTAAAGTCGAAGCAGATTTGCCGCACAATCGGCTATTACTGTTTGCTACCACACCCGAGTTAGCGCAGGTTGAAGAATTGCTTATTAAAATTGGAGAGCGTGTCCGTTTGACTTCTAACGAGCGAGTCATGAAGCTTCCAGCAAAAACGATCGACGAAACTATAGAACTGCTCCGCCAACAATGGCCCAAAGTCAGCGACAGTCCCTTGGAAATCCAACTTCCTCAAAAGCCCAAAGAATCCGCCGATTCGTCGACCAAGGCCGAAGTAACAACCAAGACCTCCGAGTCAAAACCAACTTCGCTTGTCGGATTCAATCAATCGCCAATTAAAGATAATGGTGACCTGCAAGAAAAGCCGCAATTCGGATTCCCTGAACCAACGCAAGAGGATCGGCTTGCATCGGGGCCAGCAATTGTTTTGCGCAAAAGTGCCGACGACGAACTGGTAATTAGCTCGAAAGACCCTATTGCACTGGAGCAACTGGAGAGCATGTTGGCGGAGTTCATTCCCGAGAACGAGGCATTCAAGTGTTTTGCATTGCAGTTCGCGTCGCCCTATGATGTGGTGGTAAAGTTGAGGGAGGTCTTTGGAGCCGATGGATTCGGCAATCCGCTGCCGATTAAGTTCATAGCCGATGAAACGACCCATTCAATTTTGGTATTGGGAGCGGGTAACTCCGAACTCAAGGAGATTCAGGAAATCATCCGTTTTTATGACAAGATGTTAGAGCTCGACCGCGAAAGCGAACGCAAGCCGCGCTTCTTCGATTTAACGCATGTCGACGCAGCGACTGTAGTGCGGGTCATTAAGGACCTTTATCGCGACTACCTTAGCGCTACGGATCGGGAACTCGCCCCTCGAAACGAGGAACGACAATCTCCGTCGACCTCAAGCTTTACTAAAGGACTTCTCTCTGTGGGAGTGTCCGCGAATGTTAACACTGTGGTTGTTTCAGCCCCAGCCTATCTTACCGATGAGATTGCGGTTACGATCGCAGGACTCGATGTTCCCGATGCCACGACTGTGATTCGAACGATCCCATTGAATGGTGGAGTCGACTCAATCGCATCGATAAAGCAGTTAGTTCAAATTCTGAAGACTAGCACTAACGTCGCCCAGCCGAATTCAACCGATCGAAGACGTGATAATCAAGACGGGCCAAACCAAGAGCAAGACAGGTCCAATCCGGTTGGCAGTTCTCAAACGCCTCGGAACTACAGCGGAAGTGAGCAAATTTCGCCGTTCTCACGCTCGCAGCAGTTCCCCCCTACTCGTAGCGGCACTTTGCCACGCCGATAGCCGCTGAAGCTATAGAAGATATTGCAACTTACACTTCGATTATTCAAAATGCTGAGCGTCAGGTAGCATTGCCTCCAAAAAATGCACGTGTCGACCGGGAGCACTGATTCATGCTAATCATTTTTTTACTTGGTGCCCTGCTTCATTCCGATCAATGCATGGATGAAAAGCGAGACTTTGAAAAGGATAGAATAAACCAACCGCCAAGTGAATTCTCTTTTGTACCAAGCCACAAAATGGAAAGGCATGAATGGCTGGTCGAGCAAGATGGCGAAAATCAAGTGCTTGTCCGCAAGCCTGCTAAAAACGATGACCGCCACATATCGCTAGCGATAGCGGACAAGCCGGAGCTATTGGACGTGTTTTTAACGATACGTGTCAAAGCAAACGAAGGAAAAGATGATAAGAATGGAGGCTTGGTGTGGCGCTATGCTGATCCAAAAAACTACCTCTTGGCGAGACTCGATGTGACGGACAAACGCGTGCGCCTGTATCGAATCGTCAATGGAAATCGCATTAAATTCGGGGAAGAAAACAATTTACCGCTATCTGTCGGTAAATGGTATAAGCTTCGTGTTGAACATCGACGGGACAAAATTAAAGTCTATCTCGACGATGAAGCATTAATCATCGAAAAGGAATCTCATTTCCAAAAAGCAGGCAGGGTTGGTCTGTATGCAAATGAAGATGCGCAAACACTTTTTGACGATTTTGAAATTCGATCGCTAGGCGAAAAGCAGTGACTTGAGTCTTTTTGTGGCACGGAGAAATCTTGAGAGTACTACTCATTGAAGACGAGCGAGATTTGACCAAAGCCATCGAATTGGCGCTTCGAGAATCAGAATTCACGGTCGACTTGGCCTTTGATGGACAAACGGGTCTTGCCAAGGCTCTGGAATCGCATTACGACGTGATCATGCTAGATCTCATGCTTCCGATCTTGAATGGCGAACAGGTACTTAATGCCTTACGTGAAGAAAAAACAACTCCAGTTCTAGTATTGACGGCACGCGATTCAAGTTTGGAAAAGACAAACTTTCTCAATCTCGGGGCAGACGACTACGTAACGAAGCCGTTTGATCTTGATGAGCTACTCGCAAGGATTCGCGCTATTGTAAGGAGGTCGATCAATCGGCCTGCCCCAAACATCGAGTTGGGTGACATCGTCGTCAACACTGCTTCCCAAACTGTTTCAAAGTTGGGGGAAAAAGTATACCTAACGGCCAAAGAATATGCCGTATTTCATTTGCTGATAACTCATCGTGGTGAGTTGCTTTCTCGCGATAAGATTTACAGTCGAGTCTATGGTGACCGAGACAATGCTTTCACTAATGTAATCGATGTCTATATCGCCAAACTGCGCAAAAAACTCGGCAATTCAATCATTGAGACTCAACGAGGTGCGGGATACACAATTGCGTAAGTCCATTCGGCAGAACTTGCTTATCTTGCATTCCTTAATCGCCTTGACGATGGCAACAGTCTTCGGAAGCCTAACTTATTTTAATGTTCGTTACGCTACCTATCGTGTTGCCGACCTGCAACTATTAGACTTGGCGAACGGACTTGCTAATGTATTGACGGAAGACGATGAGAGCACGTTTTTTGTTGAGCTTACAGATAGCCAACTCGATGTTTTCCAAAGAGACCATTCGCAATTGCATTACTATCGTATTTGGAATGCACAGCAATCCATAGTTGACACTTCACATCCTGGCTTGGAGATTCCAGTGATGGAAGCTACCGGCAGTCGAACTCGAGCTGGTTGTAGGGAGTTGAAAGTCAGTGGTCCCTCAGGTTCACACATTTTGGTCGGCAGAAAGATCCCAGCCGAACTGCAGCAATTGATCGTTCTGGCTGCTACGTCTTTCGTTGCCGGTATCATTGTTTTAGCGGCCCTGCTCGGTGGCGGCTGGTATTTGACTGGGCGAGCGTTGGAGCCCATACATAGAATAAGCCAAGCTGCCGCAATGGTTTCTGAATCTAGACTTTCAGAACGCATCGACGTAACCACTATGGAATCGGAGTTGTCGAATCTTGGTCTATCAATCAACAGTGCCTTCGATCGATTGCAGCATGCCGTCGAACGTCAAACCCGCTTCACTGCAGACGCTTCTCACGAGCTAAGGACTCCCCTATCAATCATCATCACGCACGCAGATCGGGTACTTAAGAATCAACGTAGCCCGGCGGAGTATGAGGAAGTACTTCTAGTTATTCATAATTCTGCAAAACGAATGCAGGGCATGGTCGAGGGTCTACTTATGCTCGCACGATGCGATTCGCCATGCATAGAGCAGAATATGGAACCGCTCCAGCTCGACGAACTCGTGGAAGAAACTTGTGATACTTATCAACACTTGGCTGCAGAAAAGTCGATCCAACTCGACGTGAGTGCCCTCGCAGTGCGTGTTTATGGAAATCCAACGCTGTTGAGCGAAGCAATTGGCAACCTCGTTGAGAACGCAATCAAGTACTCACCGTGCGAAGCTTGTGTTTCCGTCCGATTGAGACGCGAAGAAGGCTACGCGGTACTCGAAATAACCGATAATGGTCCCGGTATTCCCAGTGAGTACCAACCGTTTGTCTTTGATCGCTTTTTTCGAGTGGATAAAGCAAGAACCTCAGATAACCAGGGTAGTGTTGGATTGGGACTGGCAATCATGAAATCAATCGTTGAAATCCATAACGGTAAAGTCACACTCTCTAGCCAGGAGGGCCATGGAGCCTGCTTTACGCTTACCTTAGAGCTGTTGGAGAACAGGCAGTCCTGAAGCTATTTACATGCTTCCTTCGGTCCAGTGTGTGCGTTTAATTCAGGCAGACACTACTTGGCAGCAGGCAAACAGGTCGGCGACTTGACCGAATGGGATTGAAATCGGGCAACTTATAGGTCAAGCTTAGGTGGGAATGCGCGCTGGGGTCGTGCTTGACTATCGGGAGTGTCGAGCCACCACCGTTTACAGGGTCGCTACCTGCCGATGCCACGCTTGAGACGAAAGAATTGTACTTTGCAGAGGCGTTGAAGCGAACGACAAAAACGCTCCACGACAAAACGAGACCCGACCAGTTCAGCATATCTACACGCCTGGGGTGCTTGAACCGATTAGTGTGATAATACGGGCGAATTCAAGGAGCTCCCGGAAATTGACCTGCCTGAATCGTCTTTGAAGGGTGCCGGATCTCTCGCTCAGACAAGGGCAGCTGAGGCGAGGAGCAGGTTGGCGAGGGCTTGGACGGAATAGTTGTCCGATCCCAACCACAGTCTTCTCGAAGCAGTCGCGGTCTACTAATCGAAGTGGTGGCAAGCAAATTGAGCGGTTTGCGATCCGAACGCCAACACGCACCGGTTTGGCACTCGGGTGCACCGCAATCAATTCAGAAAGTCAGGTGTGATCGTACCGCTCTTAGTTGTGAATAGCGCATTTTGAAGCGTCGAAATTCACCGCTTAGAGCCGAGATTTCGTACAACATTGGCGTGATCGCGTTGGAACCGCGCGGTGCAATGGCGACACTCCTGAACGATTTGCCGCGTTGGGGGCCGCGTCGATAGATGTGAGGTACTTTACTAGCTCCGCCTGCCCCTTTGGATCCCACTGATTCGTGCTGCGGCGTAATGAAGCGGTTCCGTACCCATACGATTCTTCGCACGAAAATCAGCTCCGTGAAAAATCAGGAGTTCAGCAATTGGTCTACGGAATGCAGCCGCTGCCGCGCGTAAGTGACAAAAGATAACCATTCAATCTACTCGATGGATTTGAACGATTCCTGAGTTGGCTCACATGCCACTTTACCATTTCGCTCGTGACGGAATTGGCTAAGCGCTTTGTAGATATCGGTTCGAGCAATATTCAGGCCTCCCAAGGGGCGGTGGAGGGCAAGCGAGTGCGCTGGTGAAAACGACATCGTCTCAACCGTAAGCGTACACCACAGGCAGGTGAGATTATCGGGGCGGCTTGGGTTTTTGTTTGGCAGCGACGATGCGGCGGGCGCGATCGAGCTGCTTTCGGTCCGACTTGTAGCGAGCTTCTTCCTCGCGATACACGCGGATGGCTTC
>JBGSJB010000122.1:0-14123 GCA_041742175.1 Pirellulaceae bacterium | reverse complement strand
CGCGCTGATCATCAGCGACACGCGACTCGCAACAACAGCCCAAACCAACACTTCCGCCGTGGCCGCAGAAGCGACACGGCGCAGCGACTCGCGGAACACCAAGATTCCGTTGACCCACAGGACCCAGCCAAGCAACCGCGGCGCGACTAGATGTTCCAACGGCGCGACCAACCAACAGATGATCTCGGGCAATGATGGCAACGCGGAGTAGGGCAAGTCGCCCTGTACCGACAATGAATTGAAGTTTAACCAACGTCGCGGCAGCTCGACGTGATAGACCAGTTCGTCCCAACCGGATGGATAAGCGAGCGCGGGTCCCAAAGTGATCAACAGCGCGAACAACCCCAAGACCTGCGGCGCCGACCAACCGCTCAGCGAGCTTCCAAAGTTTGCCAACAAAGCTCTGCCGCGAGTTCGTCTTTCTAAATTCCTGGTGCGGAATCTCGAAACCATGACATACAGAACACACGCCGATGCACCAACGCACACAACCAGCATCGGAATCGGCTGCGGAAGCCAACCAAGCGCCAGACCAAACAGACCGATACAGTTCGTGCCCACAATCAACTGAAGTGGAACCGATGCGTCTCGGCCAACAAGAGCGCCGCCAAGTAACTTGGCGATGCACAGAAGAATGCCAACAGCGGCGATTGCACGCGACAGCGATGACCAGCTATCGAGCGCGGTTAAATCCATCGTTGCGCAGATCTACAGAACACCACTTGCAACTGCTTCATCGCTCGCAATCGTTGCTACGCCTCCGCAGTCGTTTCGGATCGCTGCTTTTGAGCGTCGCGCAGTCCTAGACCGACAAACAAACCGATGCAAACTGCTGCCGAACCGATCCAGACGATCCGCTCTGCAGCACTCGCCGGTGTTATGATTGAAAGGTTCGAGGCGGGCGCCACGATCGGAGCAACAATGTTGAACACGATCGCACCGAGCACGCCACCGATCAAACCGAAGATCGTTAGATTCAAAAACGCGGAAGAACGATTGAGCAAACCAACGCTTGCACCGATGCCCGCTCCGATGAGTCCCCAGATTGCGCCGTGATAAAAGGCGCTCTGTGCTAATGTCTGCGGTACGCTAGTAATCAGCGCCGTCGCTACGAAACGACCGATCACAAATCCAGCGAGTGCTCCCAAAGCGAGCCCAGCCACACCCGTCACGATCGCTCCCAACGCACGCCGGCGCACTGTGAACAATCCAATGACCAATCCTAAGCAACCGCCAAGTATTCCGCAGTCGACCGCACCGTTTCCGCTGCGGAACGCGTACTCAGCAACATGATAGCGCTTCACCAATTCCGCCGAAGGGCTCATTCCAAGTTCCGGCAAGTCTTCGAACGGGAGCACTGGATGCGCCGCGTTCACAACTACAAAGCCGATCAAGCCACCCAGCAGCCCGCCAACTAACGCCATCCACAAAGCCGCGTTAGTCGGCCGTGCAACACTAACCAGCGAAGAGTCAGCGGTCGACTGTCCAGCAGCAATGTTAGTTGAAGTTTCCATCAAAGCGCTTTCTGTTACTCGCCACTCGCTACTCGCCACTTACTTTAAATCAAACTCAAAGCGGTTCGGTCCAGCCTCAGTAACGGTTGCGCGCAAACCAGACGCTTGATCGTTCCCATACTTTTCAGGCACTTCGCTCTTCGCCGACTTGGGCTTTGTATTGCCCTCGCTGGCAGCCGGTGGAGCATAGCTATCGGAGATTTCGCCACTTGCGA
Source organism: Pirellulaceae bacterium (assembly GCA_041742175.1). Lineage (GTDB taxonomy): Bacteria > Planctomycetota > Planctomycetia > Pirellulales > Pirellulaceae > Aureliella. The sequence continues at coordinate 12,394 of JBGSJB010000122.1, read as the reverse complement.
GTTGACCAGGCGGCGGGGTGTTTGCTGGCGCAATCAGTTCACTGGTTGGCAATTTGCGAATTGCAACGCGGTACTGACCTGGAATAGCTCCATCACTTGGTTGGAACATCGACAAGGTGAATTCGCCACTGGCATCTGTTGTTCCGATGGCATTTTCTTTGCCTTCGGCAAGTTGAAAGGTAACCATAGCGCCGTCAATGGCTTTGCCATTTAGCGTCACCTTTCCCGTGACTGGGTAAGTCTTTGGAAAACCACTTCCGGATCCGCAACCAATCAATGACACAAAACACAATGCCAAACTTAGGTGGCACAATTTCCAAACCATGTTTGCCTCAACTAAAACGGGAATATGAAAGAAACTGAGTGCAGTCGAATCCCGACTGCACTCACGATGAAAAGTCAATTGTTTGCGTCTACGCAACAATTATCAACTAGTTTTCCAAGGATACGGTTTCGCCGCCATCTTTCGAACCCATTGCACCCCAAACACCATAAACGCTTAAGCCTGAGTCTGGTTGGCGGATATTCAGATTACCGGTATCGATGCTTTGGCTGATGAAACGGACAGAACCATCCGCTAGACCGATGTTCACACCACCGGTGTGACGGCTGCTGGCTGGCAATATCGCGTCGTTCGAGTCGGCGTTGCCGTTACCATTCTGCTCACATCCAGGAGCGTTCGGCGGAAGAATCGTGTTGAAGCCAACGCGTTCCGGTTGACCATCGGTCCAAAGTGAACCGAACCGGCCTTTTACCGATACCCCAGCATTAAAGTGTGTACCAGATAGCTTGGGTTAGACACAAACGCGGCGCATCAATCACACCCGCCACATTCATCGCAGTTCCGTGTGCGTTTAGCACTTGGTTGGCAACAACTGTCGATACACCAAGGTCAACGCGAAGTCGTTCGCTAAATGCAACCGTATTGCTAGTGCCGTCAGTGATTTCAGCAATCTTAACGCCAACTGTGGATGGGAAAATACCGCGCACGATGCGATTGTCGCGCATGTTGATAGCGTCATCACCTATGCAAAACGCGTAGTTGTTGATTTGTGTACGTGTAGGTGCATTGAAAGTTGTTCCATCCGAAGGACAAGTCAAGAATCCAGGCGAAACGTTCCACACGGTCCAACCAGCCCAAGCTGCAGGTCCACCAGGATTGATCGGTGGCGCACCAGCTTGAATTTGTGCATACATCGGTCCCTGCTCAACGTAAGGCAGCAACGCAATGAAGCCCGAGAGGCGACCGCCGTTATTGGACGTTCGCTCGCTACCGTTGAACGCATGGTTAGTGCCCGCCTTGCGAGCTGGGAAGCGCTTGTACGCGCTTTCGTATGTGTGCAAAGCTAGCGAAAGCTGCTTCACCGAGTTCGAACATTGCATGCGTCGAGCTGCTTCGCGAGCCGCTTGAACCGCTGGCAACAACAGGCCAACCAGAATGCCGATGATAGCAATAACAACGAGCAATTCCACCAACGTGAAACCGCTCCGTGACCCATTTCGGTCGCTCAAATACTTCATGACAAGCTCTCCGTGAATAAAGTAAAAAAGTGCAATGTCCATTTTGAGACGAGAATGGACTCGATTTGCGCACTGCACAGAGTCTAAGCGAGATCCCAACGCATTGGAATAGATCCGCGGCATTCTTCACGAAAATTAATCTCGGATAATCTGCCGCTAGAGACGTGCACGACTGCTTTACGACGCTCTAGGGAACGTTCCCCGCCCTTGAATTGTGGGCGGTTACCCTTCGACTGGTAGGCTTTTCGAGGATAATGGCGCCTGCTCCCTACGATGCATCCGCGTTTCAACTGAGCGATGCAGGTTACGGTAGCTTCCTTCGCCACATCGGCTGTACGGCGGCAGTGCACTGCACTGAATGACATCGGTCGCGTTGCTATTCGCTCTACTTTGGGTCCGTTGCACAGTCCATACGTCGGGTTTGCAACTGCGTAATGCTAGTTTATTTTCCCTAGAAGGGTTGCAGACGGCATTAAGGCGTGAAATAATAACACTCATTGCCCGCCCCACTGTCCTCAGAACATCGTGCAATTTATTGCTTAGATGTTTCCTTCCTCGTTTTTATCTATTGAGGTGTTTCCATGAATCGTTTTCGCTTGATCGGAACGAATTCACAGCGATCTGCATTCACGTTAGTTGAGCTGTTGGTTGTGATCGCCATTATTGGCATTCTTGTAGGTTTGCTACTTCCCGCCGTCCAAGCCGCTCGTGAAGCCGCACGCCGCATGAGTTGCCAAAACAACATGAAGCAAATCGGTTTGGCGACACACAACTTCGAGTCTGCCTACAAGCGATTTCCACCAGGTATTCTCGGACCGATGCAGCAAAACAGAAACCTTGACTACCAATGGGTTGCTGCGGCCGACGGAACTCCCTGGAGTAACTCGCCCAACATCGGCGCGCTGGTGTTCATTCAGCCTTTCATGGAAATGAACAACATTTACCAAGCATTCGCGACCAAGAAGGAGCTCAATCTCGACAAGACCTACCACGCTGCGGCGACAACCGATCTGCCAAGATACCAATGGTGGCAGGCAGGCGGAACGGCCAACGGTTTGGTAGTTGAACACCAATACCGAATCGGTCCGTTCCTTTGCCCATCCGACAATGCATACGGCAACACGACCGGCGAGTACATCTGGTTGTCAACTTGGAGTCCGGGAAACCTTCAATATCTCGGCTTTACCAACCCTACCCAGTACGGCCGTACAAACTATGTACCGTGCCAAGGTTGGCTGGGTGGTCACATTAACAGCGGTTTCTTTGCAACCGGTAAGGGCATCTTCGGCAATCGAACCAAAACCAAGTTTGGAACTATCGTTGACGGTACTTCTTCGACACTCATGTACGGCGAAGTCACTGGTACATGGACGGACTTTAAAAAGAAGACTGGACGTTTGAGCTCGTACCTTTGGACATTCAACGGCCTTCCATCGGAAACCATGGATGACTGGTACCCACAAAACGGAAACGCGTGGGCGTACGACTATCGATTCTCAAGCATGCATAACGGTATTGATAATTACGTTTTGGGCGATGGATCGGTACGCGGTGTTAGCGTAACTACCGACAACGCTATTTATCAAGCTGTATCGGGTATGGCTGACGGACAAATTGCAGCACTTAACGATTAGTTCTTGGGAGCTTTTGATGAAGAATTTTGTTTTGCTTACGGTCGCTGCGTTTGCTTGCGCTTGCGGATGCGGTCCCGACACAAGTGTAACTTTGCCTGATAAGCCCCACACGGAACCCGTGCCAGTGGCGACTGAGGATGCAAATGGCGGCTCAAACGCCCAGACCAACACGCTAAAGCCCCGCAAATAACCTATGCCGTTGGTCTAGCGATATGCACGGCCGCTATCGCAGTTTTCCGGCTGCATTTTTGTTAAGAATTGGGTCGGCGCACGCTTCCAGTGCGACTTTAACCGAGGCTGCTCGACGAGACGAGTTGCGACCCTATTCAAGATCAGCTTATATTCATTCCGGACGAATTGCGCATGCCTGCCTGAGCGTGGGTAGGAGCTCGTGTGGGGTCGCAGCTACGTTGATAATCGGTTACGGTATCGTGCCCGTTTACTGACTTTGTTTGTCCATACAAAGGCCGCAATAGATGTTGCGGCCTTTTTCGTTATGCGTTTCGCTAATTTAACTGGTCCTTCATGCCTTTCCGCAACGTAATCGCTCCGCTTGCTGCGAGTAGGACTCTAGGGCTTGTCGCGCTCTCATCGCTTGGAATGGGCGTTTACTCACTGTTGCCAATCGTGAAGGAGTACACGCCCTACGCCCATATCAATAACATGCCTTCGCAACTTCAGGCCGCGCTTTCATTGGTGCTGGGATGTCTGCTGGTGTTTCGAACCAACACTGCCTACAACCGCTGGTGGGAAGCTCGCACACTGTGGGGAACGCTCGTTAACACAAGTCGCAACGCAGCCATTAAACTCAATCAAATCGCACGCGTCGCTGAAGAAGATCGCTTGAAAGCTCGCGAGCTCCTTGTCGCGTTCCCCGTCGCGCTCAAGCACCATTTGCGAGGCGAGTCGACAACGTTACTGCCCCAGGCGATTGTTGCGCTGTCACGGAATGCAGTGCATGTTCCGCAGTCGCTCGTCTATCAGTTGTACGAGATCGTAGGCAATGCGAAACGCGCTGGGGTGATCGATGGCGACGAGCTGCGGATGCTCGATACGGAGCTTACGCGATTCCTGGATGTGTGCGGTGCCTGCGAACGCATTCTAAAGACGCGCATTGTGGCTTCCTTCCGAATTTTCGCGCGTCAGTGCACTGTACTTGTCTTGCTAACTTTTCCATGGGGGATGGTAAACGATTTCGGTTGGTGGACGGTCCCGCTGACCATCATTGTGTCGTACTTCATGATCGGACTGGAAGTTGTCGCTGAGCACGTTGAAGAGCCGTTTGGCTATGACGAAGATGACTTGGACTTGGATGCTATTTGCGCGACAATAGAAGCTTCCGTCAACGAAACGTTTCAGGCCAGAGTCTAGTCCGACGGGGCGAAGAAATACTCGTGTAGGAACTCGCGTCGATCGGTCGCTTGAATGTACTGTACCAAGGCGTACAACTTCTTCTGATCGCGCAGCAACTTTTGAGTTCGCGTTTCGACGCTCGATAAATTTGCTGGCAGTGATTCGTTCACTTGCACGTTCGACAGATCCATTTCATCTTCGATCACACCATAACGTGCAAACATGGCCAGCACCGTTTCCAAGCGACGGTCATGACGCTGTCGATCACACAGCCGTTCGTGCAACCAATCGAATCCAAACGCGCGAATCGAATCGACTTCGTGAACCAGCAAATCGTAAGTTCGGCAGTAAAAATCAGCGTCCGGATTGCTCCAGCGGATGAACTCCATCTGCGTCGCGAGATCGCGTTGGTCATACAGCAACACGCATTGGCTGGGTAAACCATCGCGACCCGCGCGGCCAATCTCTTGATAGTATGCTTCCATCGAACCAGGGACATCCGCGTGCACTACAAAGCGAATGTCCTCTTTGTCGATGCCCATGCCGAACGCGTTCGTCGCCAGCACCAGCGGGCTGCGACCGGACATGAACGACTCTTGGATGCGCTTTCGTTCGCGACGTTCTAAATCTCCGTGATAACAAACGTGCCGCACTCGGCGACCGCGCAAACTCTCGCTGAATTCAAGCAGCGTTTTGATCAAAGTGAAATACACGATCCCGCACGCGAGCCCGGTTTCCGCCTGACTCGCTTGCCATCGGCTTACGACCGCTTGAATGTGATTCAGTTTCTCTTCGATGCCCCAAACCTGCTCAACTTCCAGCGCGAGGTTCGGTCGATCGATGCCAAGGTGAAACAACTGACACTGATCCAAGCCCTCCCCGAACTCGGAGAGACCAAGCTGCAGCAAGATATCTCGCTGCACATCGGGCGTTGCCGTGGCAGTCAAGCACAGCGTCGTGGGCTCGCCCATTTGCTTTCGCAGTGCAGGTATGCAGGTGTAATCGGGCCGGAAGTCATGGCCCCACTGGCTAATGCAGTGCGCTTCGTCGATCGCCAACAATGCCACTTCGCGATGCGCCAAAGCAGCCAAGAATTCCGCTTTCCGAAATCGTTCAGGTGTAACGTACAGCAAGCAATACTCGCCGTCGCGGACCGCTTGATAGCGATCCGCGCGCTGCCTGCGGTCGAGCGACGAGTTGATGAATGTTGCCGCGATCCCACGCAAACGCAGCGCATCGACTTGATCTTTCATCAGCGCGATAAGTGGCGATAGCACGACCGTAATGGGTCGGCGACTAGCTTCCATGTTCGCATCATTAATCGCAATGGCAGGCAATTGATAACAGAGAGATTTGCCGCCGCCAGTGGGAAGTATCACCAGCGAATGACCGCCGGCAAGCGTTCGCTGAATGACGCTCGCTTGGGGTTCTCGGAACTCGTCGAAGCCGAAATGCCTTTTCAGTAACTTTCGAAGCACTAAGTTGTCAGCGTTCACGAATTTGTCGGAGAGGTCAGAGTTGTCGGCGAAATCGATCGGAATAGTCGCAGTGAACTAGCCAGGAAGCTAGCCACATCGAGAGTTTACTTCATGTAGGCCCAAAGCGTGAGACGTGGGACTCGCCTGCAAACGTTCGCTACTCAACGCGAAAAGTGAATCAACTTCACGCTCCGAGCGAAGCGGCCGGGAGGGTCGGCAATCGAGCTTTCAGCGAGATTGACGGGGAGGGCTGCTCGCAGTTGATCAGTGTTAACAGTGCACTGACGCCCCTCGCCAGGCACGCTGACGCGAGCTGACCCTCCCCAAACTGCGTTCGGAGAGGGTATAAGATGCTAGTGACCAGCGAGATAAGACTAATCGATTATGATAAGAGTCCTAGTTGATAGACAGTGTCATGGTCGCGGAACCTGAAATGGATCGGCTGCGCTTTACAGTTTGTTTACGCTCGTCGCTTTGGAAGTTGAGACATTGCATGGCCGATTCACGCGCAGTTTGCCTTATAAGCAGGTGTAGGTACGCGTTCACCTGGACTTACTGCTTAATGCTGATGGTTGCTTTTTTTACTGCCGTACCCGCGAGCGCACAGGTGCCGGTCGCGCCTGAGGAGCTTATCACCACCTCGGGCGCTGTTGACGAAGCTGCCAAGCGGTTTCAAGTTATCGAAGCGCACGAAGCACCAGTTCCCAAGGGCGATGCGGGCGATGCGCTGCCACCGCTTGCCCGCTTTCGGATCGGTTCCGAACGATTCGTGCACCCAGGGCCAGGGACTGAGCTGGCTTTGTCACCGGACGGATCGCTGCTAGTTTCATGGGGTGCCGGCTCCATTGTGGGCTGGGACGCCGCAACTGGCTTAAAAAAGTGGGAAGAGAAATTCCAAGGCGACTGGGATTCGCTGTATGGAACGCGAGCGCTTGCGATCACAAGCGACAGTCGCTGGGTTTATTCGCAAAGTGAACCGCACGAACTGCTGCGGTGGGACGCGAACACAGGCGCGGCTCAGCGATTGGAAGTCGAACACACGTTGCCGTTGACCGCTGAGAATCGACCAGCGAGCCTTCTGCCAGGATCGACGCGGTCGGTCGATACAACACAAGGCGGTGACCGAATCGCAACCGCTGGCGCGCACGGCGTCGTGGTCTACGACTCCAAAGGTATTCGGCAATTGGAAATTCCGAACAGTCCTAGCAAGCCGGTTGCGGCGGCCGATTGGAAGGAAGACCCTTGGCTGTTCAGCGGCCACTATGGCGCAGCGATCTTTTCGCCCGACGGTCGCACCTTGGCGGTGATTTTAAGTCAATCACCAAATCTAGTATCATTGTTCGATGCATCGACTGGTAAGGAACTTAAGAAGTTCGAGCTATCGAGCCGCGTCGTGCGCACAGCGTTCTCACCCGATGGCACTTCGCTGGCGATTACAGAACGCAACTCAACGGTGTCGCAGTTCGCAATCGACTCGGGCGAATGTGAGTGGACTCGGCGGCTGACGGCACAGAACGAACTTGGACCGATGTTGGCGGCTGTGCAGTACACGCCCGATGGAAAGCAAGTGATTGTCGCCGGCTCCGTCATTCACGTACTACAAGCTGACGACGGCTCGGTATTAGTCGACTTGGACTCGCGGTCAGGTTTAACGCGTTCGTTGGCGGTCCCCAACGATTCAGCGTTACTGTATGCCATCGCTGACACAGGGGCGATTGCGCGATGGGACTTACAGTCGTTCCATTTGCTGAGTCCGCAACTTGGCGTTCAAGGTCCAAACGTGTTTGCAACCGCCTCCGCTTCCGAGCGATTCGCTTTTGTCGACACGCAAGGCGAACTGCGATTGTCTAGTACTGCATCCATGCCAAGTTTTGCCGACGAAGACAAGCAAGCATCGATTCCAAGTGCGATCATTCAAAAATTGGTCATGTCACGCAGTGGACAACAGCTCGCGGCTGGCCTGAAGTCAGGTGACGAGTTCAGGGTGCGGCTTTGGGCAACGGATAGCGGGAATTTTCGAGAAACCAAGTCGTTCGCAGTTGCAAAAACGACTCACGAAAAATCATCCGAGTTAAAGTTTTTCGAGCTTTCTCCTGACGGTAAACTCTTGGCCATAGCGATCGAAGGTCGGGATGAAGTGATGCTATGGAAGACAGCCACCGGCGAACTCGTGGCGACCGTCGAGCACAAGGGGTTGAATTGTCTGGCCTTCAGCCGCGAGAGTAACGTTATCTTCACAGGCGGGAGCTATGACACGCTGAAGCAATGGGATTGTACAAACGGCAACCTATTGAAAATGAAAGCGATCGAGGGTGGGACGTTGCAAAATGTTGCCTGCTCACCAACCGATAGTCTGATCGTCACCGCCCACTTTCCGAACGTGCTGCGGTACTGGACCGCCAGCGACCTGACGCTCAAGAAACGGACAGCTCTGAGCGGCGAAACGAATTTCGCTGCGCTGGATTTCTCAACTAATGGCAACTTGTTAGCGACGACGACTTCGGGTTACCTGATTGTCATCGATACGAGTACTGGAAGTGTGATCTGGAAAAACGCACTGCATCCGAGCGGTAAAGTGATGAAGGTTGGATTCTCGACAGATGACAAACGCCTGCTGAGCATCGGTCGCGATGGCATCGCTTATTGTTGGGATTTGCTGCCCGATGTGAGAAACAGTAGCGAGCACTTTGAATCGATTTGGACAGCTCTTCGAGAAGAGAGCGAAGCGGACACGAATGAAATGCTGTGGCAATTGGTGCAGATCGGCGATCCAGCGGTCGATTCCATTGCTGCCGAATTGGACGCGGTCGAGCGAGTGATCAACATCAAAGCCATCACGCGCGGCATGGAAATTAGTGCAGCGCGTCATCGACAGAATCTAGCGTATCAATTGTGCGAAAAGGACACTAAGGTAGAGATCGATTCACGAGTGCGACTGGGATTGAAATTCTTGGTGCTGTTGAGAACAACGAACGCGGTTGCGTTGCTCAAACGCTTGGCTGCTGAACACAATTGCCAAGAGATCCGCAAGGAAGCGATGTTCGCGCTGGAAACCATTAAATGAGTGCGAAATGAAGGACGCCCTGCGAGCAGAAGAAGTTGTTCGAGATCTAAAGAAGCATGCTATTGCTGAGAAGGCCGCGTTCTTCCCGCGTTTCTTTAAGTCGGGGCCGGGCGAGTACGGCGAAGGCGATCGTTTCTTGGGAGTTACCGTTCCAAAGCAGCGATTGATCGCCAAGCAGTACCGCGCGATGTCGCTGGACGGCATAGCGGAACTGCTCGATTCCGAGTGGCATGAGTGCCGCCTGACGGGTTTGTTCATCTTGGTACTTCAGTTTAAAAAAGCGAAGGAGCCGCTGCGAGCTGCTTTGGTCGACTTCTATCTCAGTAAGCTCGACCGAGTCAACAATTGGGACTTAGTTGACTCGTCCGCTCCCAAAATTCTAGGCCCCTACTCGTTAGTGTCTCCGAAGTATCGCCAGTGCATTGAACAACTCGCTGCATCCGGGCACCTGTGGCGAGAGCGCGTGGCTGTCTTAGCCACCTACCCGCACATCAAAAATCGCGATTTCACATTGATGCTAAAGTTGGCCAAAAAGTTTCTTGGGCATGAACATGACCTGATGCACAAAGCGGTTGGATGGATGCTGCGGGAAGTTGGCAAAGCGGATGAGTCGACTCTGATCGATTTTCTAGACAAGCACTCGCGACGCATGCCTCGAACGATGCTGCGCTACGCTATTGAAAAATTCTCCCCAGCGCAACGCGCGTTCTATCTTGGCAGATGAACTTCGTCGCACGCTCGCCTGCTCGATCAACGCATCCATTATTCGATCAGAGTCGAGTCTAGCGTGATTTCGGCGTTCAGCAGCTTCGAAACTGGGCAATTCTCTTTTGCGGCGGTAGCCAGCGTTTGGAACTGCTGCTGATTGGCGCCGATTACTTTGGCTTTCAAAGTCAGATGCACGGAAGTTATTGCAAATCCTTCGTCAAGCTTTTCGAGTGTAACTTCGGCTGTTGTCTCCAGTTTCTCGGGGACAAGCTTCGCTTCGCCCAGGATCATTGACAATGCCATGTTGAAGCAGCCAGCGTGTGCGACGGCGATCAGTTCCTCAGGGTTCGAACCCTGCTTGCCTTCGAATCGACTGGTAAAGCCGTAGGGATAGTCCTCCAACGCACCGCTCTGCGTCGAAAGCGACCCTCTACCATCTTTCAAGCCGCCGTTCCAAACCGCCGATCCACTTTTCGTCGTCTTCATTTTCGAGCTCCTGGGAAAGTTGCACTCAATCGTTTAAGAAACTTGCAGAAACGTTTAGAGAATTATGCTGTTTGCAAATGACGTTCCTGATTGCGGCTCACTGCCAGGAAGCCACTGCGGTCAACGATGCCATTGCGGGCGACGCTGAACTAGACAACAACTGCGAGACGGACTCCCACAAGTCGGATTCGGTGAGTACAATCGGGCTCCCAATTAACCCTCTCAAACTCGTTCGCACACTTAGCCTCTCCGCATGACACAACTAAACAAATACAGCCAACGTATTACGCAACCCAAAAGCCAAGGCGCTTCTCAAGCGATGCTTTATGCAACAGGCATGAAGCCCGAGGACATGCAGAAAGCGCAAGTAGGTATTGGCAGCGTCTGGTACGACGGCAACTCTTGCAACATGCATCTCAATAAGTTGTCTGACGCAGTCAAGGAAGGCGTGCAGAAAGTCGGCTTAGTCGGTATGCGATTTAATACCGTCGGCGTGAGTGATGGTATCTCGATGGGTACCGACGGGATGAGTTTCTCGCTCCAATCGCGCGACATCATCGCTGACTCGATTGAAACGATTATGGGCGGTCAGTGGTATGACGGGTTGGTCGCGTTGCCCGGTTGCGACAAGAACATGCCGGGCTGTTTGATTGCGATGGGGCGTCTGAATCGTCCGGCGTTGATGGTTTACGGTGGCACCATTCGTCCTGGTAGATGGAACGGGCAATCACTCGATATCGTTTCGGCGTTTCAATGTTATGGTCAGTATCTTTCCGGTCAGATCACCGACGAGGAACGTGAAGAGATTGTTCGCAAGTCATGTCCCGGCGCGGGCGCATGCGGTGGTATGTACACCGCGAACACCATGGCCTCGGCAATCGAAGCTCTCGGAATGTCGCTGCCCTACAGCGCTTCGATTCCGGCAGAAGATCCTGCAAAGATCGACGAGTGCCATCGTGCTGGTGCAGCGATCTTAAAATTGCTTGAACTGGATTTGAAGCCGCGTGACATCATGACGCGTCAAGCTTTCGAGAACGCGATGACGATCGTGATCGCACTCGGCGGCTCAACCAACGCCGTGCTGCACTTAATCGCTATGGCGCGCAGTGTGGATGTGCAACTGACAATTGATGACTTCCAAGCGGTCAGTAATCGTGTGCCTTACCTGGCAGACCTCAAGCCAAGCGGTCGATTCGTTCAGGAAGATTTGCACTCCGTAGGCGGTACACCTGCCGCGATGAAGTACCTGCTAGAAAAGGGCTTCATGGATGGTTCGTGCATGACGGTGACCGGCAAAACACTGGCTGAAAATCTCGACGAGTGCGCTCCATTGAAAGCCGGGCAGAAAGTGGTTCAAACTGTCGAGAACGCCATCAAGCCAACTGGCCACATTCAGATCCTTCGCGGCAATCTCGCTCCCGAAGGCGCGGTCGCAAAGATCACCGGCAAAGAAGGACTTCAGTTTTCCGGCCCGGCCAAGTGTTTCGACAGCGAAGAAGACATGCTGCATGCGTTGGAAGAAAAACGCATTGGCAAAGGCGATGTAATTATTATTCGTTTCGAAGGTCCCAAAGGTGGTCCTGGAATGCCAGAAATGTTGACGCCGACCTCAGCCATCATGGGTGCGGGACTGGGCAGCGATGTTGCTTTGATCACCGATGGCCGGTTCAGCGGTGGTTCGCACGGTTTTGTGGTCGGCCACATCACGCCCGAGGCCGCGCTCGGCGGTCCGCTGGCTATCGTGAAAAATGGCGACCCGATCACCATCGACGCCACGAAGCGCGCGCTCACGCTCGACATTCCCAAGGCCGAAATCGAAACGCGTCTCGCAAAGTGGAAAGCGCCCGCGCCGACCTACACCCGCGGCGTGCTGGCCAAATACGCGAAGCAAGTGAGCACCGCGAGTTTGGGCGCAGTCACGGACTGACGCCGCGTCAGTTCCGCGTTGCGAGCATCAGCATCCCGCGGTCGCGCTGCCAGTGGTAGCCGAAGGCGAAGCCGAGCGGCGCCGGCGGGTTATTCGCAAATACTTCCGCGAGATCGCGCTGGTAGTATTTGCCGAACGTCTCGCCGCCCGGCACATAGCGGCCGTGGATGCGCACGTTCCAATCCTTGGTGAAGGCGCGCAGCGGGATGCCGCTGTCGTCCTG
>JBGSJB010000121.1:0-2160 GCA_041742175.1 Pirellulaceae bacterium | reverse complement strand
GAAGGACGCTACCGACCTGGTCGCGTTGCTTAAGACCGGGACGGATGCGCAGGTACAATTCCAAGTGAACGCCCTGCGGACGCGATTTCAGGCGAAGCTCGTCGAGTGGGAAGAGCGAAAGTCTTTCGTCTATTTGCTGGCCCGCTTTGTGAAGAGCTACCATTTTCTCACTTGCTTCTTCACTTATCCGTCAGAGATCCAAGAGTTTGTAACGTTTGCGGAATGGGTCGGCCCGCAGGTAATTAAGGCCGGAACGGTCTCCGAATTGATGAATCAGATCCGCGCGACAATCGTGACCAAGGCAGCAGTGCAATATCAAGGGGCGATGACCAGCGGTGGCCCGGTTAAACTGCGGCCTGGTGGCGGCAAAGGTGGTGCGGGCCCGGTGCCTGCTAAAGTCTCTGTTCAAGATGTGATCGCACAAATCCGTGCCAAGTTCGACATCACCGACGACGAGGCGTTGTACATCAAACAGGTAACGGAAGAGAAAATCGCCGACCCGGTTATTCGCAGTACCGTCCAATCCCATCGTAACAACCCGCTTTATCTCGAAGGCACGTATCGTGGGCAGGTCAATGGTGAGATTCAGACGACTTACGATGAACGAGGCCGCTACGAGGAATTGGCCGATCCGAAGTACACGGACACCGGCGGCATCTTTGACATCATGGCGGTGACGGTCATTCAGCATAACCTGTCACACGCGGCGTGACGCAATGAGTAAGACCATTGATCAGATTCCCGAAGACGACCGCCCGCGAGAGAAACTGCTTCGCAAGGGTGCGTCGGCCTTGAGCGATCAGGAATTGATTGCGATCCTCTTGGGGAAAGGAACTCCCGGCATGGACGTGATGACGCTCGCTGGCAAGTTGTCCCGGCTGATTGATGAAAAGGGACTACAAGTGAGAGCGGAAGACCTGATGCAGTTCGCTGGAGTCGGCGATGCCAAGGCTACGTTGATCCTGGCCGCGATCGAGTTTGCTCGCCGACGCATCAAACCAGAGGGTGCGAAAATTGAAACGCCAGCCGATTTGCTGCCACATGTCCGGCACTATGCCGACCGAAAGCAAGAACATTTTCTTTGTGCCTCGATCAACGGCGCGAATGAGATTCTGAACATCCGCGTCGTTTCCATTGGACTGATTGACCGCAGCCCTGTCCATCCGCGAGAAGTTTTTGCGGATGCGATTGCGGATCGTGCCTCAGCAATTATCGTGGCCCATAACCACCCCAGCGGTGGTCTCGAACCGTCGTCCAGTGACGTCAGCATCACCTCGCAACTCAAGACTGCCGGCACGATTGTTGGCATAGAATTGCTGGACCACATCATTTTCAACCGAACTGGCTATTTCAGTTTTTTGGAAGCAGGAATTCTTTAGTTTGTACTATTCTTACACATGATTTCGAGCCGCCGGGTGCGCAATTCCCGACGGCTTAATGCATGAATCAACCGAATTGTCAAAGATCAGAGTCCGGCGATCGCGCGACGCAACTAGGCTTCAAATCGTTCGCAAGGTGCTTGAGGAATCCAATGTCCGACTGCATCTGGATCACGACCTTTCAAAATTGGTTGACGAGATACGTCGAACGGGCAAGCCCAGAGTGAAGCGCGCGTAACAAAAAGCCGCCGGGTTCGCGACACCTGACGACGAAAGCATGCCGGTTGAAGTAGCAACCGTGTTGACTGAAGCTGGCCACGATGCGTTGTGACACGACGCATTGTTAAAAAGTATGCCACCCGATGGGTGCGCTTTTGGGTGCGTTGATAGCGAGCGTATCTACTTAGCCACGTGCGCCAACTGATGCCAAAGACGAGCTGAAGCGCGGATGCCGCGATAAAAGTCGTCGATGCAAAACTTCTCATTTGGGCTATGCGCGCCGTCGTCGTCCAAACCCCAGCCGAGCAGCAGCACGTCGGCTCCTAGTCGCTCGACCATCGTCGCTACAATCGGAATGGAGCCACCTTCGCGAATCAACACCGCGGCTTTACCGAATGCATCGGTGATTGCCGATTGAGCTGCGGAAATGTAGGGACTGTTTGGATCGACCACGACTCCGGAACCTCCGTGCAGATCGATCAACTCAATCCGAATTCCTGCCGGCGTGTTAGCTGCGATGAAGCGACGCAACTGTTCCGTGACTTCGGCTGGCTTCTGATCG
>JBGSJB010000120.1:0-4053 GCA_041742175.1 Pirellulaceae bacterium | reverse complement strand
TTTCGCGCGACAGCCCCACAGGATTCGAGAGATACAGAACCGGATCGCCGCTGCCGCGAAACTTCACACCTTGAAATCGCGAAGGCAGGAAGCCGCTGCCCCAATAAAAGTCGTAAAAAATCTGACCGCACGAAGTTCCTTTGCTGACGCTGGTCATCGCTACGAACGCCGGTAAGTTATCCGTCTCCGTTCCCAGACCGTATGTCAACCAAGCACCCAGCGTTGGTCGCCCCGGAATCTCAGCACCGCTCAACATAAATGAAATCGCTGGCGCGTGATTAACTGCGTCCGTGTGCATGCTCTTGATGAAACACAATTCGTCAGCGACTTGTGCAGTGTATGGCATAAAGCGACTAACCCAAGCTCCGCTTTGTCCGTGTTGCGAAAATGGCTCCACGGGCGCGAGCATCAACTTGTTACTCGCATCGCCAGTCATGGTGCTGAATCGTTTTCCACCAACATATTCAGACGGAATCGGTTTGCCATGCAGTTTCTGAATCGTCGGCTTGTAATCGAATAGTTCAACGTGCGTTGGTCCGCCGTTTTGAAACAAGTAGATCACATGTTTCGCTTTGGGCGCGAAATGTGGCAGCGCAGTTAAACCACCACGCGGCTCAACCGCACCGCCATTGCGTGCAAGCAACGTTGCCAGCGCAGCGGTGGCGATGCCTGTCGAAGCTTTTCCAAAAAACGCGCGGCGAATCTGTGCTTGGACAATACTCTCGACCAAGGACTGCGAAGGTTTTGCGGTCATGATTACTCCTTGGTAAGTACTTCGTCGAGGTTCAATACTGCCAAGCAGAGTGCGCTCCAACTAGCGAGTTCAGCGCGATCGAATTCGGCGGGTAACTTGGATTCGCCGATGGAAAGAAACGCGGATGCTTGATCGGGCTGTGCAGCGAACTGCTGCTTGCTGCGTTCAAGTGCAGCGACCAGCACCGAAGCTTCTTGATCGGTCGCCAAACGCGCAAGTGCGCGCTCGAAAACAAAATCAATGCGAGCTCGCGCATCCTTGCTTTCACTCAGCAGAACTTGAGTTGCCAGCGCGCGAGCCGCTTCGACAAACGTCACATCATTCAACGTGTACAGCGCTTGAAGCGGTGTATTCGTGCGAACAACTTTGACTGTGCAGACTTGCCGCGATGCATTATCAAAGAACATCGTTGGGCCGATAATACGTCGCCAAAAAGTGTAAATGCTTCGCCTATAAAGGTCCGTACCGGAACCGCGTTGATACTTCTTCAAACCAAACGTCGCTTCCTCCCAAACTCCATCCGGCTGATAACCATTCACGGACGAGCCGCCGATGGAACTGACCAACAAACCGCTAACTGCCAACGCTTGATCGCGCAACATCCAACTGGGCATACGGAACCTCGGGCCGCGCGCCAGCCAACGGTTCTCAGGATCATCCACAGCAATGATCGAACTGGCGAGCTGCGATGACTGGCGATACGTATGGCTAGTCACGATCAACTCGATCAAGTGCTTCACATCCCAGCCGCTGTCGCGAAAGTCCGCTGACATCCAATCCAGCAGATCGAGATACAGTGGCACTTCACCTTGCGAACCGAAATCCTCGACAGTTTTTACCAGACCAGCACCGAAGAACTGTTGCCAAAATCGATTTACAATAACGCGCGTCGTCAATGGTTGTTCGTCCGACACCAACCAATTGGCCAGCGCCAAACGATCCGCTGGATACTCGCCAGGCAGCGGCGGTAGGCTCGCAGGCACTTGCGGTTCGACCTTGTCGCCGGGTTGGTTGTAGAGCCCGCGGTTTAGCATCGTGGTCTCGCGTCGCTCCGCCCGCTCAGCCATAACCATGACTTTGGGAACCGACGCCATGATCGACTTCCTCGCCTCATCAAACTTTCGCAACTGCTCTCGCAGCGCTTGATACGTCGCATCCTCGCGTTGCTGACGGTTGACGAGCAACGATTGCTCAGCCTTTTCACGATTCGTTTCTTGCTTCAACAATGCCGCTTCAAATAGCGGATCGGATTCGTCGAAAGCGGCTGTCTCGGAAGTGGATGTGGACAAGCGGAAGCGACCGATGATGTGCTGGGCATGCTGCGATTCGTGTTTCAAAGCGACGATCAATCGATCGCCTTCTGCAATGTTCACGGGGTCTTTGAAATAGAAAACCGCGCTGTGTTCGCGATTGACGGGATGACCTTCCCAGGCAGCCCAACCGGTCGCCGCATTATCATCCAGCGCCGCTTTGATGTTGAAATCGCCTTGCTCGAAAGTCGCTTTCGCATCGCTGATTTTCAGTTTCTTGCGCTCGCTCGAATCCGCCGTTTGCAGAAAGACCTCGAACGAAGTCAGCACAAAATTGCCACCCGACCAACGCGACAAACCTCCATCCGGCAAACTCTCATGCTGCAATACTTCCAAACGCAGCGCAGCCATGGCTTGCGCAGCTAACTGCAATTCAACTTCGTAAGAATCGTTTGCAACTGTTTCGCCTGATGCCAACACCGATTGATCGGCCAGCACCTCTAGCTTCTGAGTCTTCGCACGCGCATTCTGTACGTTCGCAATCGACCACGGCGATGGCGACTTGCGAAGTTGTTCGCGCTGAGCTTCCTCCCAAGCCGGTCGTTGCTCTTCCAGTTCTGCGCTGCGCATGCGCAGGCGACGCGACGCGACCTGTAACTGCTGATCGATTGCATCGAGTTGCGATTGTTGTTCGGCAGTTGCAATAGGCAGCACGGGAGGTGTTTGGGGATTGCCACCGCTGCCGTCTACCGGAGTTTGATTGAAGAAGGCGAACAGTTGGTAGTATTCGCGTTGTTGAATCGGATCGAATTTATGATCGTGGCAGCGACAGCAATTCAAAGTCAAACCTAACCAGACTGTGCCAACGGTCTCGGTCATATCCATCACATAGTCAACGCGATTTTCTTCCGGGATGCGACCACCTTCGCCGTTGATCATATGGTTGCGAAGAAAGCCGGTAGCGAGTTTTTGTTCTTGTGTCGCATCGGGCAGCAGATCACCGGCCAATTGCCAAACGGTGAACTGATCGAATGGCATGTTTTCGTTGAAGGCTTGAACGACCCAGTCGCGCCAAGGCCACATCGTCCGCTCGTTATCCCCTTGATAACCATTGGTGTCAGCATAGCGGGCTGCATCGAGCCAATCCCAAGCCATGCGTTCGCCGAAAGCCGAGGATTGCAGCAATCGCTGCACGACGCGTTCATAAGCGTTGGGCGAATGGTCGTTTACGAAACTCGCGACTTCGTCGGGAGTTGGCGGGAGCCCCGTTAGATCGAGCGTGACGCGGCGCAGCAACGTTCGCCGATCAGCTTCAGGTGCGGGGCGCCAGCCATTTTCCGCAAGCTGCGTTTTCACAAATGCGTCGATCGGATTGCGGACCGTTGCGGGCTGCTGTGCTGGGCGTGAGTCCACTGTCGAGCCACCGGTGTTCGGGATGGGTGGAGCAACCAGCGGTGTGAAGGACCAATGCGCTTCCCACGTTGCACCTTGTTCAATCCACCGACGCATCAAGTCGATCTGCTTCACCGTCAATTGCTTGTTCGAGTTTGGGGGCGGCATCTGCTCAGCTTCATCATGAGAAAGCAGGCGGCGCACCAGTTCGCTTTTTTCCGGCTGGCCAACTTCAATCACAGACAATGCGCCTTCGTGCGTGTCCAAACGCAAATCCGCTTCGCGATGATTCGCATCGGGTCCGTGACAATAAAAACAGTTATCCGAAAGAATCGGGCGAACATCGCGCTTGAATGAAACTTGGGCTGACGCGCCTGCTTGTCCAAACACAAGCATTGCGTTGCACGCTACGAACGCCAAGCTCAACAGCGTTATACAGCGAAGTCGAAGAAGTTCGATCGATCGGCTCATCGGAACTTAACCAAGGAGGGAGTTAGGTGGGCCCTTCCATTATACTTCATGTTCCGACCGCGAATGTTCCTGGTAAAGAGACCCGCGTCTCTATCCGTGGGACCGCTATGCCATCCGTGGGCAGTTGTGAAGTGTTAGTGCTGGACCACGGATGACATGGTGGTCCCACGGATGAAAGTATAAAGG
>JBGSJB010000119.1:0-2036 GCA_041742175.1 Pirellulaceae bacterium | reverse complement strand
ACCAACGACCAGGGGTGTCGGGCCGAGCGTCCACGGACGAGCGATCGATCTTTGCGATCGCTGTTCCTGCTCAGAATCCCTGACAACAACTTAAACATCCGTGACTCAATCCCTACTGTTAAACCCGACACCCCTGCCTATAGAAACAAGCTCGATCAGTTGCGAACCGATTAGTCCGCACCCGGTGGCACGAGCTTGTTGAAACGAAGACCACGCTTCGGTTGAGAGGCGGCCGCCTTGGACGCCAGATACTTGTCAGCAGCGATCTGCTCGGTCAGCTTATGCTGCTCGACGCTACCGGCATCTCCCGATGCCTTAGCGGGTGCCTTAGCACTTTCGCGAATCGCGTCTTTCAGATCGTCTGGCATGACAAGTTCCGTTCAAGTTCAAAGGTGGCTGCATCTCTCTACCCCTTGAACTACTCACGAATCATGCAAACTGGCGAAATCACAAAAGAGAATTCTGTTTATTTTTGTCGGCGCTGCTGTAATTCTTTGAAGCTGAGACGTTTTTGAACTGCTAATTTTGCTTCGTCTGTTCCAAACAGTAGTGCTCCTTGAATCGAAGCCGCAACGGCTGAGCCCACCAGGCAGTCAAACCAGTGATTGTCTGGCTGCTCTGGTCGCTGCTTCCATTCGTCGACGCTTCGGCCGCGGGCCTCGGTCTTGATGAAGTACTCCGAGGTCAAATGCTCCGAAAGCATTCGATGCGTTTCGGCGTTGGTGCCGAAGAGTGAAAGGCACCCTCGATCACCCATGGCCACACGCAGGCGAGCGTTGACAAACGACTTCCACCAGTTGGTGTCGTAGACCACGTGTCGAATCGCTCGTTTACCGTGGACGTTGGGGATGCGCCAGTTGAGCCCAACGCGATCCCCGGGCCGGCGACGATATTCGCTGAATGGCAAACTCGATGCCCCCACGAATCGGCCGTGACTGGGCATGATCACAGCAGCGTGTTTCGACTGCCGGCAGAACTGGTAAACCACATCCGTCGATTGGCCCCAGTTAGCGTCGATCAGACAGCGTCCAATGCGCATAGCTGCACCATCGTCGCGCTGCCACTCACGATCAAGCAGTTTCGATGTCAGCGATTCAAGGCCCGCGTAGATTGATCCCTCGAGACCGGTTCTGATGGCTTCGGAGCTCAGCGTCTGGCGAGCCTCACGCAGCGTAAAGTAGGGACGTTGCTGGTCGGGGTAGCAACCATAATCGATCACGTAACCCGTGAAGTTGTCCTCCCATGCGGTGACCACATAGAATAGAAGCTTCTGCTGGACGTCAATGAAGGCCGTGAGGTGATTCGCGCCGATCGATAACAACCCGCGATCTATACGATTGACCTTGCTGGCGACCTCTTCCGGCTTGAGCATCCCATCGACCACCGTTTCCGCCGGCAGAGGTTGGTTTTGATATTCGGCGAAGAATGCTGCCTCGTCTTGCAACTTGAGATTCATCGCATGTTGGATCGCCGAAAGTTCGTCGTAGTTGAAACGCTCCTGCCAGGCGATAATCGCTCCTTCGTCCATCGCCGCCTGGTTCTGACGATAGAACTCCGTTGCCGATTCACCACCATCGCCGTTGCGCATTCCCTCGGCGCGGATCTCGGCATAGCGATCCCACAGCGTTTCATTCTTGGGGAACGCATAAACCATCTTCGTTCGCTCGCCGTTCCATTCCGGATGGCGGTTGCGATCGAGAATATTGTCGGCCATGTCATTTGGGCGAATGACGGTACAGGGCATGATGCCGGAGATCTTCTTGCCCGGTCCTGCTAAACCAAGCACTGCGCCGGCGAGTATGCTCTCGCGATTCGCGCACTGTGAAAGCGACCGTGCGCTCTCATCCGTTTGCGGGTCGTCGAGCACAACAAGCGAAGGTCGAACGGTTCTCCCATCAGGACGTTTGAACTTCATCACGCGAATACGACCGGTCAGGCCGGCGACTTTGATAATCGCACCGCTTGCACTGCTACCATCGATCGTCGGGAGAACGACCTCCTTTGCGGTCCAACCGATCTGTGTGCGTTTGCCTTTG
>JBGSJB010000118.1:0-5065 GCA_041742175.1 Pirellulaceae bacterium | reverse complement strand
GCTTGGCTTCGTTGCAACAAGTTCTTGAGAAAGCGAAACTCGAAACTTGGTTGCCGCTGAACCAACAGCACTCGCAGAGTTTTGTCCTGTACTTGGATACTCCGTTGCAAGACATTGTTCTCAAGATTTGTTTCGCCCGCGGCTTCACTCACCTCGACCAGCAAGACTAACTCGCCAGCATTCTTCGGAACAAACGCCAAACTCAGTTGCTGTTGACTGTGCTGCTTGTCAAGTTTCACTGGCTGCTGATCCAAGATCTCGCCGCTACTCTGATCCCGCAATCGCACAGTGAGATTCGCTTCAGCCAAGTCACTGATGCCGACGGTGACCATCATCGTAACTTGGTCGCCCAAAAACACCGCCTCGTCGAGCAGGAGGTCCGCGAGTCGCGCATCGGGCAAGGCAAGTTCCTGCCCAGTCGCGACTGCGTAGATTGGAATTGCGGCTGAACGAGCCATTGCAGCGGCCGACGATAACGGCGAGCCGCTTGTGTTGATACCATCGGAAAAGAAGACGACAGCAGCCGTACCGCGCCCCGTCTGACTGCTGATGACACTCGACAACGAATCGCCAAGGCGTGATTGCGCACCGGATGCAACGACTTGTTCAAGGTCTTTCTCGATTGTTTCAAGCGACACACCGGCTTGCTCAACCGCTTCGTCGACAAGCAACCAACGAAGTTGATAACTGCGCTCGAGACGCTTGCGATCGCGTGTCGACAGCCGGGCGAGCGTTTGCTTCACCGCTTCCAGTCGGCTCACCGATTCCGTTCGCGCACCTGCACCGCTTGCGACATCCAATTTCCCGTCAAGCGTGTCCATACTCGCCGAGCGATCGAGCAGGATTAGCAATTCGGGTTTGTCGCTGCGAAATTGCAACCAACTCCAACCCGCCCACATCCAAACGACCAGCACTAGCAATGTAAAGCGAACCGCGGCGAGCAACACTCGCATCAGTCGGCTTGCGCTGCCTCGCTCGCTCGAGTACAGCGCACCAACGAAAACCATCGCGCAGATCGCCAGCACAATCGTCAACCACATCGGCAATGGCCAATCGGCTTGCAGAACAGATTCCACGCTTTGTTGAACCAGCTGCGATTCCGGCGCGTCACTTGCGAGCGAGTTACCTGCGTTACCTGGGACTGAAGTTGATTGCATCATGCAAGTCTCCTTCCCAATTGCCAAGCCAAACAGGATTCAGCGACCAGCAACACCGCTAGCGTTCCCAACAACCACTGCACCAACGCATTCGAAGTCGGAACCGCACTCGAATCGGAACCGGCTGATACCTGCGAGGCCGACTTTTCGATCGACTTCGGCAGTTGATTAACAGCCACAGCGCGCAGGTCGCTCTGCACTGGGTTGATATTTACGGCATACGGGCGAGGCAAGTAATCTTCGATCATCACTTGATAGACGCCTCGGCGATCCGTTGCGGCATAACTCCAACTGCGTTGGCCGCTCTCGTCCGTCTCAGAAGCTTGCACTTCAGCGATATCGCCGCTTGGCTGCAATATTCGCACAAAACTGGAAACGCCCTCCGCTCGTTGCGAACCGCCGATCGGCTCACCCACTTTCAAGTTGTAATTGGCCAAGCCTTCAGCCATCGTCGCCTGAACAAATTGTTGCATCAGAGGAACGAAACTGGGCCACGCAGCCATCGCGTTCCAAGGCTCGCTGCCGCCGCTCATCGAACCCGATTGCGGAGCGCTTAGCAGCACCGCCACACGCCCTTTCCCCAAGCGTTTTTGCAGAATCAGCGGCGACCCATCTTGCACTCGTAACTCGATATCCGGTCGCGACGCAATATCGTCGTCCAGATCAATTTTCCAAAATCGAAAGATCGGAGTCGTAAGCAAGCCTGAATCGGGATGCGCAGCAAACGGCGCCACAATCGGGCTCGCATATTCCATCGGGTCGATCCGCCAATCATCGAATTCAGAAGGTTCCCGCAGTTGGAATCCAAGCGAACTGTCTACGTCCGAGAAGCGCGCATTCCAACTTTCCGCGTCCGAATGTTGGCCGAGCAAACACAGCAGCGATCGCCCCGATTTCACGAACTGCAACAAGCGATCAAAATCCGCATCGCCCAGACTCGTCACATCATTCAAGACCACAACATCAAACTCACTTGTGTCCGTTAAATTTAATTCCAACTGCGAAATCGATGTCACTTGGATCGCCCCCTGCGAAACGACCGGCGGCTGCAACGCGGCTTTCAAAATGCGTTCGTCCGAAAGAGGATTCTCGACGCACAACACACGATACCCTTCCCGCACCTCCACGACTCTGCTGCGCTGATTGTCCGCGGCCAGCCGGTCATCGGGCAGGCTAGCTGTTATCGTCAGCAGCCCCGCCACAATTGGTCGCACCGTGCAGTGAATGGCACGCGTCGCTCCGGCAGGCACATCGAGAAACTGCGACTCAACGCTCTGCCCATTCGCCGAAACTTGCAGAGGCACTTGGGAAATCGCGACAGGCCCAAAGTTCGATACCATCACGTCGACGTCTAACGGACGGTCGACCAACGCACGCGACGACGCAGTCGTCAACGACATCATCGCTACATTGGACGCTTCCGAAAACGCAACCGGTTCATAGGCGACCGAGTGAGTATCAGCCAATTGCTTTAGCGAACGCTGCGAGTGTCCCGCCGCCAGCGCCTCTTGCCAAGTATCCTCCCCGAAGTCGCTTATGAAAATCACATGAACATCCGCCGGCAAGTTCGGATCGCGAGCAGCTTCCGTTACCACATCATTGACCAGCGTCACCGCACTCGACAGATCCGCACCGCCGTCGAGCAACGGCACTTTCTGCAACGAAGTTGTAGCAGCCACAGCATCGAACGTCGGCCGAAAGACCACAGGCTGCGACGGTTCCGCCAATGTGAGAATCGCAAATGCATCGCCCCGGTTCGAAGACTTCAAAATCTCCGTTGCTCGCTCCACTGCCATTGTGAAACGAGCTCCCGCTGCTTCGCGGTAGCCCATCGAGTAGGAGTTGTCGATGACCAGTATCCACAATCGCGGCGACCGCTGCGCTGCAACAATTCCCGTTTCGGTCGGCTGCGCGAAGAAGGGTCGAGCCAGCGCGATCGCCAAAGTTAGCAGTATCAGCGTGCGCAAAAGCAGCAGCAGTAATTGTTCAATACGAACTCGCTTCGATTGCTGTTCGATCACTTGCATCAGCAAACGCATTGCCGCCCAAGTCACCGTTTGTTGCCGTCGACGGTTGAGCAGATGGAGCACGATAGGAATCGCTGCCGCTGCGCCCCAAAGCAACATCCAGGCGCTAGCAAATCCAGCCACACCGATGAGAGAGATACCAGCCACGCTATCTCCTTTGCATCAATCGTCGCGCGAGCAACTGCGGCAAGCTCGCGGCTAACGACTCATTCGATTGCATGCGATGATAATCCACGCCCACCTGCTGACAACCTACTTCCAGTTCGCTGCAAAACGCAGCCATGGCACGGCGATAGGCACCTCCGATCAACAACGGATCAGTGATTACTTCCGGCAAGCCTTCCAGCCCCTCGAAGCGCGTCGAACGGTCGAACGGAAACGTCAGCTCACTTTCGTCCAGCACATGCACGACAATCACGTCATGGCGTTGATGACGCAAACGCTTCAGCGCAGTCAGCAATCGTGATTGATCGTCCAGCAAGTCGCTGACCAACACAATCACGCCGGGCTTACTGCAACGCTGGGACGCCAATTCAACGACACGCGCTAGATCAGTTCTTGCACCGGTCGGCGCAGATTCCATCAATCGAATGATATCGTCCAAGTAAGCCGCAACGCCGCGCGGTGGCAACCATCCATCCAACTGCGATGAGAACGTTGCGAGCCCTGCGGAATCTTGTTGAGTGATCACCAAGTACGCAACGCTGAAGACGACCAACTGCGCGTACTCAAGCTTCGTCAGTGGACTGCGCGTGCCCCGATACTGCATGCTCTCGCTCGTGTCGAGCATCAGGTAGACAATCAGGTTTGTTTCGTCTTCGTATTGTTTAAGGTGGTAGCGATCACTGCGCGCATACACTTTCCAGTCGACTTGCCGCAAATCGTCGCCTGGCACATATTCTCGATGCTGCGCGAATTCGATCGAATGACCACGCAGCGGGCTGCGATGCAAGCCCGACATCACACCTTCGACCAACGTCCGCGCTCGCAATCCCAGCGGCCGAATCTTCGCCAGCGTTTCTGGATCAAAGTACTTTTGAGTTTGGTTCACGCGTTTGTTATGCCCTGCTGATCGTTAAATCCGCCCGTTACACGCACTGCTCAGCTTAATTTTAGGCCTATTGGTGTTTGGGTGGCACGCTCTAAGGCTCTGCGAAGGGCGTGTTTTGAACAATATTCGACACCCTAAAACTAAATGTTGATAAAGCATCAGCAGCAATGGATCTATGCGCGTAGCACTTTTGCGATGCCTTCGCGCGATTGGCTAGCTTCGATCGATTTATCAACTTCCTGAATGATCTCTTGAATAATCTGCTCGACACTAAATCCTTCCGCTTCCGCTTGAAAGTTCAGCTTGATGCGGTGTCGCAAAACCGCCGGCGCGACCGCTACGATATCTTCGCGGCGAACAACGGGACTACCATGCATCGCAGCTCGCGCTTTCGCGCCGAGCACAATGTATTGACTTGCACGCGGACCCGCGCCCCAACGCACGCAACGCTTCACGCGCTCACTCGCTTGGCTATCGTCGGGTCGCGACAGCCTCGCTAATTGTGTAGCCAGTAAAGCGTGATGCGGCGTGATCGCAATGCGACGCACAACATGCATCAGACTCAACAACTCTTGCCCACTGATCTGCGTCGTCAACTCTTGCGACACATCGCTGGTCGTCCGCAAGACGATTTCCAGCTCATCTTCTTGGCTCGGATAATTCACCAACACGTTGAACATGAATCGATCGAGTTGCGCTTCCGGCAGCGGATAAGTGCCTTCCTGGTCGATCGGGTTCTGTGTTGCGAGCACAAAGAAGGGCCGTGGCAACGAGTGTCGATTGCCGCCCGCAGTCACTTGCTTCTCTTGCATCGCTTCCAGCAACGCAGC
>JBGSJB010000117.1:0-2691 GCA_041742175.1 Pirellulaceae bacterium | reverse complement strand
CGGCTAACTCTTGCATCTGTTGGCGGAAGCTGACCATTGCAAATACCTATCGTGATTTCGCAGTTTTCGAGTGAATGAATCGACAACAACGGTCGGCCTAGCCTGCGTTTGGATGCTACGCGGTAGGTCCGACCAATTGTTGACGTACTGTCGCGGTTCGCTAAGCAGGTGCAGCAGCGGTAGCGGTCAAACCGATAGCCTCTGCATACTTCAGGTAGGTTTCAACCGACGCGATCACGATACGCGCTTCGATGGCAAGCAGTTCGATACCGACTAGCGATACCTTTGCCCAAACATCGATAACCACACCCTTGTCCAGGATTCGGTCAACCACTTCAGCCAAACTCGACGAATCGGTAGTTTTTTGTACTGATGCCATGTGCATCTCCTCTAATCAAGAATTGGAACTTGGTCGTAAACGAAGACGCGGCGTATTCGTTCAACAGACAAGTTTGCCACCGCGTAAGCTCCGCGGTCGGATGTGCAAGGCCTTTTGCACGGCTTTGCACTTGTAACTCGATTTGCAACCGCTAGAGCCTTACGAGTCGCCGAGGGTTGTCTAGCGCGGAGATAAGTCTTCGTTTGCTCCGCAAGCGTTGCGTAAGTACAAGCTTTACTCATAGAGCAAACGACGACAGCGTTCGATTCGCAGATTAGAAGCGAATTGCGGAGAAAGCTAAGCGGCTTTTTGATGCGGCGCCGAGGAAGACTGGCTTGAAGACGGCTGAGAGTCAGTTGCTTCAGTTGCTTGATCGGTCGATAATGGTGGACAGAAACAATACGCCGGCCATGGCCCAGTTAATCGCGGTTCAACCCGCAGCGTGTTATCAGTGCGCGTGGCAAAACTGTTGTGCCAGAAGGCGAGCAAGTTGGCTTCGTTTGGCGTCAGTAGGCAAGCGACGTTTGCAATGACGCTCTCACGATCCGGCGAAGCCTTTGGTGAAATAGATCGAACGACGATGTGAGGGAAGATCTGCTGCAGTTCAGCGATGTACCGCCCGCATTGGTCTTCGAGTTTCAACATTGTTAGCGGTCGCAGTTGCCGTTGCAGTTGCTTGAGTCGGAGATAGTTTACGCCCGCTGAAGTTTTGCCATCGCTCAGCAGAGCTTCCTCCGCCATACACGACACGGATCGATCTACGTCCGCCACGAACTTGATGCCCCATTCGCAACGGCCTGCGACTCGCTGGAAGAATTCGTGTAAGGTCGAGTGATTCGT
Organism: Pirellulaceae bacterium; assembly: GCA_041742175.1. Classification (GTDB taxonomy): domain Bacteria; phylum Planctomycetota; class Planctomycetia; order Pirellulales; family Pirellulaceae; genus Aureliella. The sequence goes on along the minus strand of JBGSJB010000117.1, from coordinate 1,472 downwards.
GCGCGTGAACGCGACAATCTTCTCGAGACTTGAGAACAAGCATCCGAACCGCGAGGGATAGAACGGAAAGCACTCGCTGAGCTTCGAGACGACCGCTTCGTGCGCGAGAACGCGCGGCGTCAACCAATCGAGATTGCTTAAGTTCGATTCGCCGATCGCGCCGGTGAACTCGCTGCAATCAATGCGTTTGAACCAAGCGACGATGCAGCCAACTTGAACGCACTCGATACCCAGTTCTTCCAGCAGCGGTTGATAATCGGCGAATGATTCGGTGATTTCTCCGGTGCCTTCTGTTGTTCGTTCAAGTGACGCGAGGATGCTGCGGGTGTCGATTTGTAGGACGTGTTGTTGTTGATTGCCAACGCGGGCGAAGCCCAGCAGATAAAGTGCAGTTGAATCACTTGCGGCTTGAGTTTGATAATTAAACGAGTTCATTGTTCAGCCTGCGGTTCTGACGTACGAGTTCGAGGGATTCGATGATGTCGGATTTGTGAATGCGGACATCTGCGGGCGAAGGCTGTCCGTTTGTAGGTGACTCGACGGCGCGACGGATACTTGTTCGCGCAGCGATGCTACAGATGGCGGCTAGGTCAGCGCCAGAAAGTCCATCCGTCATGACAGCTAGCGCCTCGATATCGATCTCCTCGGCCAACGGTCTGTCTTTGAGATGCACGCTAAGAATCTGTCTGCGGCTAGCGTCGTCGGGTAGACTGATTTGAATTGTTTGTTCGAAACGACCGAAGCGACGCAGCGCGGGATCGACCATGTCGGGACGATTCGTAGCAGCGAGAACGAAGACGCCTTTCAACTCTTCGATGCCATCGATTTCTGCAAGGAACTGACTGAGCACGCGGCTTGAGACGCCGGAATCGCTTTGCGAAGCTTGACGCGTTGAACACAGGCCATCGATCTCATCGAAGAACATCAAGCACGGTGCCGCTTGACGTGCTTTGCTGAAGATATCGCGCAACGCTTTCTCGGAATCGCCGACGAACTTCGATAGCAACTCCGGCCCTTTAATCGAGATGAAGTTCACGCCACTTTCGTTCGCTGCCGCTTTCGCGATCAACGTTTTTCCAACTCCGGGTGGACCAGCCAGCAGGATTCCACGCGCTGGCCGAACGTTCGCTTTAGCAAACAACGACTCGTACTTGATCGGCCAACTGATCGCTTCTCGAATCTGCTGCTTGATATCTTCCAGCCCACCGACGTCATCCCACGTGACCGCGGGGACTTCAACAAACACTTCGCGAATCGCAGATGGTTCAATCGATTGAAACGCTTGCAGGAAGTCGTTCATCGTGACTCGCAATGCGGCCAGTTGCGAGTACGGCACGCGCTGCTGCGCGAAGTCGATTCGATCGAGCAGCTTGCGCAGGCAAGCCATCGCAGCTTCGCGACACAGTGCTTCCAAGTCGGCGCCGACATAGCCGTGCGTGATGTTAGCTAAGTGAGCGAGTTCGATATCGTCG
>JBGSJB010000116.1:0-12288 GCA_041742175.1 Pirellulaceae bacterium | reverse complement strand
ACTCCAATCCGAAACACGAGCCTGGGCTTGCGATGTCAACGAAACTCAACGCGGCGTCGACTGGCAAATGAAAATCGACGACGCGAGAATGAAACTGACCTCGGTCTACCCGAAGATTAAGCTGTGACGCAGCACTAGGGTACAACGTGCAGTTTGGATTGAAGACCGAGATTGCACCGACAGATGTGCTTTCAGCTTATCGCTATGATGGCGAGCACACGCACCACGTGCCGATCGAGTCGATTTCGACTGCCGAGTTCACTCGCGATTTTCAAGAGTTGTACAAGTACTATCGCAGCGCGACGTTCTCTCGCTTTTATCAGAACGGCCCGCTGCTGTACATGGTTTTCCAGATCGGCAAGACGGCGACCAGTATCAAAGCGTTCAAGTGGGCGATCGCTGGCGACGAACTGCAGTACGTCGACAATCGCAGCGAATCTGAAGTAAAGCTTCCCGCGCAGCATGCCTTTCAATGGAAACGTGCAACTCGCGACAGTCATCGGCACGGGAAGCATCCTCACATCTCGATCGAAGATCAGGTGTTCGTCGAATGCATTCACGGTGATCTCACCATTAAGGTCGAGGACAATACTGAGGATGGTTTGGGGATCTATCGCGAGCCGGTGGAAAGTCCCGACCAAACACTCGATGACGCAGAAACCTACTACGCGATCCTTGGCAATCTGATCCTGTTCCGCATCAAGCCCTACCAGGAACGTGATTTTCGCTTCTTGGTCTTCAGTGTTAAACGTGCGACTGTTCAACGCTTGGATGCGATTGGTCAAGCTTGCGTTCTATTGCCAGATGACCACGGCATTATCTTTCCGAACGGTTTTGTGTTGCAAACTGGTGAGGTCAAGCTGTTTGATCATGGGTTAACGGACCTTGCGTTTGATCGCTTAATCAAGTCACCCAACGGAGAAGACTATCTATATGTCTTCATCCAACCTCAAACGGGTACTTTGCTGCAACTGCGTTACAACTTAATTCGACAGGAGATCGACACACCGCTGGTTTGCCACGGTCAAGCATTATTCGAGAACGGTCACATGCTTACGTTGCGTTCCAGCGACATTCCTCAGAAGCATCATGCGCTGCAGGTTTGGCAGACACCGTTCACCGGGACAAACTTCGTGCCAACCGTTCAGTCCGACTCGCTGCTTTTCAAAATTGGCAACCATGACGTAGTGCGGGGGATGGCGGAGTGCCAGGAATTGCTGACGTTGATTGACAAGGACGAATCTTACGCTGACTTGTATGCCGATCTAGCCAAGCGAGCCACAGATTTGCTGGACGGTTACTTTTGGCTAGATCGTGATGAAGCGTTGAAGTTGGCTGAGCCGATTCAGTTGATTCGAGCGACTGCGACTGCGGCTGTCGACGAATTTGAAAAAGTGGTTCGCGTCCGTAACGAAACGAATGCGTCGCTGCAACAAGCTGAGAATGGAACGAACGAACTGATCAAAGCGATCGAACGCGCTCGCTTCGAAAAAGTGGCTGATTTCGTTGATAAACTCGCCGCGATTCGCGCCGCGCGAGGCGATTCACTTCAGCTTAAGAACTTGCGTTACATCGACCTTGAGCGCGTTGCAAAAATCGAAACGCAGCTCACTGAAGCCGCTGATCGTGTGGGCGTTCGTTGCGTGCAATTTCTGCTGCAACCGCAATCGCTGCAACCCTATGTTGCACGAATTGAAGCACTTGGACCTGAGATTGCGAATGTCGACTCGTCGGCTGCCGCAAAAAAGCTGGAGGCGCAGTGTAGCGAGATTGGCGGTTCGCTCGAGTTGCTGGTGGAGACGGTTTCCCAACTGAAAATCGATGACTTAGCGCAGCGAACTAACATCATTGATCGCGTGGGCGATTGCCTCGCGCAGCTCAATCGAGTTCGATCGACGCTCAAGATGCGGATGCGCGATCTGACGACTGGAGAGTTAGAATCGGATTTCGTTTCGCAGTCGAAGTTGCTCGACCAAGCGACTGCAAGTGCGCTTGATTCTTCGGAGACACCCGAGCAAGTTGATGTAGCGCTCACTCGCGTGCTGATGCAGATCGAAGAGCTCGAAGGACGCTACGCTGACTCCGACGAGTTGCTGATCCGATTGACTGAGAAACGCCAAACACTTTGCGATCTCTTTGAATCACGTCGCCAGCAGTTGGTTGAAATACAAACGCGGCGTGCGAATTCGCTGGTCACGGCTGCGGACCGCATTCTGAATGGGATTACTTCGCGGTCGGCTCGCATTGACGATCCAGGTGAGTTGCTGGCCTACTTTGCATCGGATTTGATGGTCGAGAAAGTTCGAAAGATCGCGAGCCAACTAACAGAACTTGGCGATTCAGTACGCGCCGATGACGTACAGAGCAAACTGAAATCGATTTCGGACGATGCCCTCCGGCAGCAGCGCGATCGTCGCGAATTGCTTTCCGATGGCAATCGAACGATTCGCTTGGGGCAGCATGCGTTCAGCGTAAATCATCAACCGATCGAATTGACAACTGTCGTTCGCGAAGGCTGCCTAAACCTGCACCTTACGGGTACACAGTTCTATCAGCCACTTAGCGACCCTTCGCTCGATGCTGCGCGTGATCTGTGGGACCAACCGTTGCCAAGTGAATCGCCCAGTGTCTACCGTGGCGAGTTTCTTGCTGTCTGGCTTGCCAAGGAGTTAAACGGTAACGCACAGGCTATCGGCGCCCGGGGATTTCTTGCATTCACCAACGAGCAACGTGTGGCTTGGGTACGCGAGCGCATGCAGGCTCGTTTTCATGAAGGATACGTGCGAGGCGTTCACGACCACGATGCGCAATTGATTTTGTCTGCGCTGTTACAAATGGAAGCTTCGCTTGGGTTGCTGGCGTTTTCGCCACAACTGCGAAGCACTGCGCTGTTTATCTGGAACTACTTGGTTCCCGCAGAACGTCGCGCACAACTGGAGCGTTGGATCGAGTCGTTGGCAACGGTCGACCGCTTGTTGCCGAATGACTCTCGCAGTCGTGAGTGCGCAGAAGCGGTCGCCTCCGAAGTGCTCAACCGCGGTTCGGAGATACTCGCAGCAATCGGAAAACCCGAATCTATCAGTCGCGATGCGGCGGAATATCTCATTTTGGAATTCAGTTCGAGCACTCCTGAAGAAGCTCGCTGCGGAAAGGTCAGCCAGAGTCCGCAAGCGATCCATCTCCTGCACGCGATGCGCCAGCACATGCCGCAGAGTGCCTGGACCACGCTCCAGTCGACGGTAAAGTCTCACAATGATGAACCACTTGAACTTTGGTTTACGGCGCTGAAGGCGGTCGATGCGTTTCTCGACTTCCACCATCATCGCTCTGAAACGAGCACTGCCACGGAAACGCCACAGAACTACCGCGAGGAAATTGCGAGTCTTCTGTTTACTGGCGCCGCACCAGTGAATGAAGCTTACAAAGCGACCCCAACCCGACCGCAAAGCAGTGTCGTACTAACTGGTTTAACGGGTGACCATCCGCGACTCGCCAATGGCCAGCTTATGGTGCACTACCACGAGTTGCACCAGAGACTGCAACGTTATCACGAAGAGGTAGTTCCGCGATGGGAGTCGCTTCAAGCGGCCAAGCGGCACTTGGTAGCTGAAGCGGATCGCCGGATCAAAACGCATGAATTCAAAGCAAAAGTTCTAACTAGCTTCGTTCGCAATCAACTAATCGATGAAGTCTATTTACCTCGCATCGGTGCCAACCTTGCAAAGCAAATGGGAGCGGCTGGCGCGAATAAGCGAACCGATCGCATGGGATTACTGCTGCTGATAAGCCCTCCCGGCTACGGCAAGACGACTTTGATGGAATACATTTCGAATCGGCTGGGTCTAGTTTTTGTGAAAGTGAACGGACCTGCGATTGGACACAATGTCACTTCGCTCGATCCAAGCGAAGCGACCAATGCCTCGGCGCGTGAGGAAGTGCAACGCATCAATTTGGCGCTTGAAATGGGCGACAACACAATGTTGTACTTGGACGACATCCAGCACTGCAACGTAGAGCTGCTGCAGAAGTTCATTCCGCTCTGCGATGCTACGCGAAAAATCGAAGGCGTTTGGAATGGACACTCAAGAACGTATGATCTTCGCGGCCGCAAGTTCGTAGTGGTCATGGCTGGCAATCCCTACACCGAGTCAGGCGAACGCTTTCAAATTCCAGACATGCTCGCCAATCGTGCCGACGTGTACAACCTTGGTGAGATTATCGGCAATAGCGGTGAAGCCTTCGAACAATCTTACTTAGAGAATTGTTTGACAAGTAATCCGAGCCTCCAACCGCTCGCACGCTGCTCTAACGCTGATCAACGCAAACTGCTCGCCGCTTCGCGTTCAGGGACGACAGAGCAGCTCGATCTCGAAAGCAATCTTTCAACAGACACTGTTAACGAGATTATGGTCGTGCTGAAGAAACTGCAACGCGTTCGCGACGTCGTTCTGACAATGAACCAGGCTTATATTCGTAGCGCTGCTCAGGCGGATGATTATCGAACCGAACCACCATTTAAGCTGCAAGGCAGCTATCGCAACATGAATCGGATCGCCGAAAAAGTAGTTCCGGTCATGAACGACGTAGAGCTCGAGCGGTTGATCCACAGTAGTTATCAACAGGATGCGCAAACGTTATCGCGAGACAGTGAATCGAACCTGCTCAAGTTCGGAGAACTCCTGGGCACGCTAACTCCGGCCGAGCAGCAGCGCTGGAATCAGATTAAGAAGACCTTCGTTGAAAACTCGCGGCTGAAGGGACTGTCCGGAAATGATTCGACGGCTCAACTTCTAAGCTCTCTGATGAGTCTTAAAGATGGGCTCGATTCGATTCGCGGTGCGCTCGATACTGCAGTTCAGTCGCAAAGCACTGAAGCGGCTCAGCCGCCCAAAGATCCGCGATTAATCGTACAGCATGCGGTTCCTCGTGTGATGACGGAGCTGATTCGTAGCCAGTTTCAATTACTCTACGACGGGCTGCGGCCGCTGCTGGAAAGCGCCAGTAAACAAACAGCTACATCCGAGCGGCTGCGAGTCGCGGTTGAGGATTTGCTGCAGCGATACAAAGCGATGGAGCAAGCCGCACTTGCAAGCTCCATTGATGAGATCGATGAAGCTCAGAACAATAATGACCCAAGCGATAAGTCGTAGAAAGTTACAAGCGATAATCCACTTCCTGAGAGAACTATGGCACAAGCACCGTTGATTCCTGCGAATTGGACCTCTTTTCCTGACGAGTTTCGCAGTCGTCTGGGATCGACTGTAGGTCGGCAACGCTGCATGCACGCTGATAACCAGTTGTTGATCGTCGCGCATCACGTGCCGGAACCCGATGAAGCCACACGTCGCGGCATCCTATTTTGGAAAGATGTGATGGGCGAATGGAAATGCAGCAATGGAGATCCAGGTCGTGTTGGGCTATCGATGCATCTTGACCGATTTTCAAAGCGGCTTGAGGCTTACGAACAGCAGGAGCAAGACGCAACCCGAGCGGACGACTACCTGCCGCTGTTGGAGGGCCTAGCGCCCATCGTTCGTACTCAGCGAAACTTCTTCGAGACGCTCGACGAGGCGCGCAAGGCGATGCCAGAACTGCGAGAGTTGATTGATTATCGCGACCGCGCTTACGACTTGTCGCGACAGGCTGAATTGCTATACGAAGACGCGAAGAACTCAATGGACGTAGCGATTGTTCGGCGCGCAGACGAGCAGGCTCAGGCGACTCATCAAATGACCGTCGCTGCGTACCGCTTGAACATCATGGCGGCGCTTTTCTTTCCGTTCGCAACACTTGGAACGATCTTCGGTACGACGCTCACCGAGAACTGGAGTTGGTCGCTGTCCGCACTTCCCTTCTTTCTTTTTGTGCTCGTTAGCCTCATTGCGGGGTTTGTGCTGACGATGTTCGTGGCAAAGCCAACGAGCAGGTAGCATCGTTCGCACTAGGCACTGTGACATTCTTTCTCTCAGCACGTCAGGTTGTCGCTTAATTCCACTGAGATGGCTTGGCCCCTGACATTGCGGCGAAACACTAGTGACAACTCTGGGCTGGGTAGATGTAATTCGTCGCTCTGCAGTCTCTCGTGCCTTGTTAGCAACCACGCCAGCTGGACCAACAGCGACCACGTGATGACTGCGTAGCGATCAGTCCCAAGGGAGCCATCTTGAAGAACGACTTTTTTGAATTGAACACAAATTATTGCCGCGTCATACGAACACTTGAAAACTTAACGATTTAGTCCATTCACGTTTTTGTGGCTCACAATACGGCTTTGCCACATATCAGCTGCCGCCGATACCGGAGCTCGGTTGGTGCAGCAGTTGCTGCAACTTGGGATCAACTAGGGTCAGATCGATCGTAGTTTTGGGGCAAGCAGTTTTCCAGTCTTCAGTCTCAAGGAACATGTGATGAGGTTCTTAAATACCAAAGCGCATGCAATCAACGACTACATCTTTGGCGCGTTCCTAATTGGAATTCCAGCTTACTGGTTAAACACAGCCCCCATACCCAATGAAGCGGCTTGGGTTCCGATTGCTGTCGGAATATTAGTCCTGCTCCAAAGCCTCGTCACCGATTACGAGTTCAGCTTAGTGAATCTGATTCCCGTACCGATCCACCTGTTGATGGACATCGGCGTGGGGCTGTTTTTGGCGGTCAGTCCATGGCTGTTCAGATTTGATGATGTTGTGTGGGCACCGCACGTCATAGTTGGGGTAGCTGCAATTGGTCTCGCAGTCATCACTCAGCAACGTCGGGGGCAGCTGCAAGACCATTCCGCGAATAGTCAAGTCGTGGCCTAGCGCCGTAGGAACCCTTTTGTTAGCGCATCAATCCTTTTAATTAAGCGAGTATTTCTATGTTCTACCACGATGGCGGCAAGATGCAGTATCCAGTTCGCGTTGATAAACCGAGCCCGATTTTTGCGAAGGCGCTTCAGCAAGCAATTGGAGGCATCCAAGGCGAAATTCGCGTTTGTCTGCAATATCTTTTTCAGGCTTGGGGGGCACGTGGGCCAGCCAAGTATCGCGATTTGTTGCTTGAGACCGGTACAGAAGAAATTGCTCACATTGAGATGTTGGCCACGGCTGTTGCTCTGAATCTCGAAGGCGCTCCACTTGAGCAGGAAGAAGCGGCGAAGGACCCGGTTGTCTATGCCGCTTTGGGTGGGATGAATATCCAGCATGTGATTGGTACATGCATGGCTGCGATGCCGGTCGATTCTGAGGGCGTTCCGTTCAACTGCTCGCATGTCTATGCATCTGGAAACACTGCCGCCGATATGCTGGCCAATGCAACGGCCGAGGCGACCGGTCGCATGCTCGCTTGTCAACTGTACCGCATGACGAATGACAAAGGCATGAGGGACATGCTGGCCTATCTTGTCGCTCGAGATACCATGCACCAAAACCAGTGGATGGCCGCTTGGGAAGAACTTGGTGGGCCGAAGAATCACCCCATCCCAAACTCGTTCCCGCAAGAGCTGGAGAACCAAGACGTCAACTACAGCTTTATGTCATTCGGAGTTGAAGGCGTCGGCTTTGAACCACCAACAGGAAATTGGAGCCAAGGGCAATCGTTCGATGGTCGTGGACAAAACAAAACCGTTCAGATGCGAGCACTTGGAGAAAAACCCAAACTTGGTCCTGCATCACCTAACGCGGCTGTTCAACAAAGCCAATTGCCAAACTCGCAGAGTTGATGCGTCGTTCTGAAGTCAGTAGATTCTTACAGGATTAAAGCGATGACAAAGTTGATTCGCCGCGAGGCAATGACGCGTTTGGTCGGCTCTAGCGCAGGAGCATTGTTTGGTCTCACAGCCATCAAGGCTTCCACTTCCGATAGAAGCGAACTTGCTCGGCACCGCGAAGGAGAAACCAGCGTCGTGGTCGTTCAGGCCACTCTGGGTCTTTCACATGCTGAAGGTCGCGAGATGATCGGCTTTATCGAAACAGGGGTCGCCGGCGGCTACGCACTGTGCACTCTGACGGATCAAGACACGCGAAATCCAGTCGTTCAGTCGGTCTTTGCAATGCCTATGGAACTTAATGGCAGCGTGGGCGTGAAGGTGCGAATCTCTTTCTTCACCGAACCAGTCGGAGACATCAGATTTGCATTGCTTCACCTTCCGTTTGAGCTAAGCGGCAAACGAAGTACCGCAGCGACCTAAAATGAGCCTGAGGCGCTAGCCGATTTTTTGCTCTTTAACTTGATAAAGTTTCATGCGATTTGAAACTTCCTCGCTGCTGATGGTAAGCGTATGACTTACCGAATTCTCGGCTAGCGCCTCGGGCTCACGGATCAGTTGGCAAATACTAGGGCTTCGTAATGGCTTCGTCTGTATTCATTATTGCGCGAGCCGTCATGATCCACGCGAGTAGATCCGCTTTGTCATACGCAGGGAGGTTTGCAATTGCTTGCTTGAACTCGCCGTTTGACGAATTCACTTCAGGTGAAAATCCCTCATGCGAAATGCGATCTTTCTGAGCAGCAACGAACTGCAGGATGAGTTTAACTTCTTGCTTGCTCGGCACTCTCGACCAAAGTCGATGCCCAAGGTTGAACGCGCGACGCTCATCTCCGCCGCCTGATTGATAGGCGCTATAGCCAAGCGCTTCAGCCATTTCGATAAACATCTCGTCGTTCAAAAGCGTGAGCGCTTGCAGCGGCGTGTTACTGCGTTCGCGGCGAACCGAACAGGTCTCACCGGAAGGCGCGTCAAAGGCTTGATAAGCCGCGAAGGGCGCGGTGCGTTTTGAGAAAGTGTAGAGCGAACGACGATAGCGATCCGCACCTTTCGACTCCTGCCAAGCTTCGTTGCCGTATGCGAGCGCCGTCACGGAAGCCGGTTGAGGCGGCCGTACGCTTGCACCGCCGATATGTTTGCACAGCAAACCGCTGGTGGCAAGCATCGCATCTCGAAGCACTTCCGCATCAACACGTTGACGCGAAAACCTCGCAATGAGTTGATTTTCTGGGTCTCTTTGCAACAGTTCCGGTCGCGACGTCGAACTTTGCTGGTACGTCGCACTAAGCACGATTGCGCGCAGCAATTTTTTCATCGACCAACCCGATTCCATCAACTCGACCGCTAACCAATCAAGTAGTTCGGGATGCGTTGGCGGCGAAGCTTGCATGCCGAAATCGCCTTGAGATCGCACTAACCCCGCACCGAATAGTGACTCCCAAGCGCGATTCACGACGACTCTTCCGACCATTGGGTTATTCTGACTGGCCAACCAGCGAGCGAATTCCAAACGGTTCGTCGGAGGGTTCGCGGTTAACTTTTGAAAAATCTCTGGGATGGCAGGAGTGACTTCTTCGCGCGGACTCAGGTATTCCCCGCGATGATGACGATGCGTGGGACGAGGATTGTCGGAAGCACGCTCTTCCATGACCAGCGTTGTTGGCGCGGCGGGAATTGTATTGCGAAGCCGATCGATCTCCTTACGCGCGTCTTTGAGTTCTTCGCAAGTTAATGCAAAGTGACGCTCAAGTTGACTACGTTCCTCGGTGGTCCATTCAGCGGCTGGTTTGATCACAGCGGCTTGCAGTGCGGCTGGCATGTCTTGAGCCGTTGGCGTCGTCTCAGATGAACAGACCGACCAACGGAAACGACCGAGACTGGTGGCGTAGTGTCGTTCGAACAACATCTCAAGCTTCAGCGAATCGGTCACCTGCAGCGGTTCATCGAGGATCAAGACCAATTGATGCGGCTCGCCTTCCCGCTGCGCTGTCGACCAACCGGTGGACCCATCGCCATCGAACACATTCTTGGCTTCGGATGAGCCGCTCCCTAATCCGTTCTTGCCGTAGCTGTGGGAGCCTTCGCGAATCTTGATGCTACGTTCGCCATCGTGAAGTGTTACTTCACTGAGAAAAAAATCCCCGCGACGTCCCTCGTAGTAACAGCGCCCTGGACCACCGGCTGGCAATCGAGGATCGGGCAAAGCCTCCAATCGCAGGGCAGTTATCGGACCTGATCCTAGGCTATCCTTCGTAAACGTCAGCTCGAAGAGGTCCCGCTTCGTGATATCGCCTGTCGAATAGATCGAGCCATCTTCGAGAGTCTCGAGCTTTGGCAAGTTCGTTTTCATCGCCGTTGGAATTGCCACTTTCCAGTCGGCAGTTAACGTTCGCTGATGATCCGCCCACGCAATGAACTTTGATTCAAAAGCACTTTGACTACTCGCCAGCCGCTCGTCGGCAGTTAACGTTGCTGCCCCGGAATCTTCGACTGGGAACTGCCCTGCGAGCTGATCGGCTTTCAATTCGAGCTCGCGTTGAACTCGCGCTCGCTCCGATTGCAACGCCGATGAAATCACCTCTTGATCCGGTTCGTCAGCGTTGTTGAGCAACGCCATGAATTGGTAGTACTCGGTGTGCGTGATGGGATCGAACTTATGCGTATGACATTGAGCGCATCCAGTTGTGAGCCCCATCCAAACGAGACCGGTCGTCGCAACTCGGTCGTTCATCGCATAGAAACGAAACTCGAGCGGGTCGATACCACCTTCTTCATTCAGCATTGTGTTCCGGTGAAAGCCGGTTGCAATTTTGGCGGCGATGTCATTCGCATGATCCTGCTTGAGCATATCGCCGGCGATTTGTTGCACGGTGAATTGATCGAAAGGCATGTCCTCATTGATCGCATCGATGACCCAATCGCGATAGGGCCACATAGAACGCGCTCGATCCTTTTCGTAACCATTCGTATCGGAGTAACGCGCCAAGTCCAACCAGGCTCGACCCCATTTCTCGCCGAACTCTGGCCTCGCCAAAAGTTCATCAACTACCTGCTCGAAACAATTTTCGTGATTAGATTCCACAAACGCAGTTACTTCGGCAGGGGAGGGCGGCAAGCCGATCAAGTCAAGGTAAACGCGGCGCAGCAACGTCGCACGGTCGGCTGGAGCTGATGGTGTTAATCCAGCGGTTTCGATCCGAGCCAACACGAATTGATCGATCGGATGTTTCGCCCAGTCAGTTTGCTTCGTCGCTGGAAGGCTCGGACGAGTTGGCGGCACGAATGCCCAGTGCGTCTCAAACTCTGCACCGGATGCAATCCACTTCTGAAGCAGTTCGACTTGCGAAGCCGACAGTGGTGCGCCGGACTCGGGCGGAGGCATCACTTCGTCAGCATCTTGACTGAGCACGCGCCTGATTAGCTCGCTGTTCTCTGGTTCGTTCACAGCAATCGCAGTTTGCGCAGCGGATTCGAAGTTATCGAGTCGCAGATCGGCTTGACGCGATTCTTCGTCTGGGCCATGACATGCCCAGCAGTGCTTCGCCAGTATCGGTCGAATGTCGCGATTGTAAGAGACTTCAGAATCCGTTTGTGCGAACACAACTTGCGAAGTAGCGATCGTGATAACGAAAGCAGTAGCAAGAGCAGATGCGAATACAGTGGCAGGGCGAAGCATGTGAGCCTCAGATAGAGCGGTGGCTGCGGCGGGTATCGTTTCAGTTTGATCGACAAGCCTTGATCCCGCAACGTCAGAAGTCACTCAGAAGAGTTGAGTAATCGCGTTGCCTTCTTCCAACAAGTTGTAAACGCGTCCTTGCGAATCCGTCGCCGTTAGATCATTGACGCCGCTTGCAAAGTAAACCGTCTTGGTGATATCGGCTGGAGTTAGTGGTTGATCCGCCGGATACTCGCCAAACCGGTCGCTTGAACCGAACGCTTGCCCGCCTCGAATACCTCCGCCAGCCATCAAGATACTTTGGCAATGCGTCCAATGATCGCGACCGGAACCGCCGGCACCTCCAGATCGCGGGTCGCCAATTTTCGGCTTGCGTCCCATCTCGCTGGTGACCAAGACAAGTGTTTGGTCGAGCAAATTGCGAGCCGCAAGATCTTCAATTAACGCAGAGAAAGCGCGGTCGAATTCCGGCAACAAATTCTCTTTTAAGCAAGTGAAATTATTGCCATGAGTATCCCACGCGCCAGCGCTGGCGCACTTCTTCGCAATCGATTCATCCTCTTTCCAAAACACGGTGATGAATGGCACTTCAGCTTCAGCCAAACGTCGAGCCAGCAACAGGCTCATCGCATTAATTCCACTTCCATAGCGATCGCGAGTCGCTTGCGTTTCGCTGCTAACATCAAAGGCCTCTGTAGCCTTAGCGGACATCAACATTTCGAGAGTACGCGCTTGATGATTCTTCCAAGTGGCTTCAGCCGTGCTGTAGTCAAACTCGCGCCTAGCAGAATCGAGCTTCTCGAGAAGTGCTTGACGCGAACGAAGTTGTTCGGTGGTAACATCTCCCGCCAGCACCAGCGCTGGAGCC
>JBGSJB010000115.1:0-7187 GCA_041742175.1 Pirellulaceae bacterium | reverse complement strand
CTTACTCACCTTCACCTCTTTTCTCGAGTGGTTCTAATGGCAGTTCGTGACAAGAATCTCGTGGCATGGCAAGCGTATGTCATCACGATGGCCTTCGTTTCCGTTGGTCTATTGCTCGGGATGTTCTTTCTTTACAGAACTTATGCAGACACCGCCACTAAGATGGCGGACATGTCCACCAAATACAACGAAACGCTCACTGAAGCCAAGAAGAGTGAAGCTCGCGTGACGCGGCTTAAGGCGATGTTGGGTTATGGAGAGCACACTAGCGAAGACTTGCAGGCTATGGCTCAGGAGTTTGCGGCGGATCCCACACTTGGCGAAGTCGAAAAAGATTTTGCGGAGCAGATGAAGCTGTTCGCAAAGAGCGAGAAGGACAGCGAGAAGAATTTGCTGAAGCTGCCAAAGTTTTTGATGGATACGATTCGGCTTCGAAACATCGAACTCGATCGGATGCGTAAGCAGGAAGTGGCAATTCAAAAAGAGCAAGCTGACACACTCGCTCGTGAAACTGCTGCCCGCGAAGATGCTCAAAAGAAACTTGCACAAGCAACGCAAGACCTTGAAGCCGAACGTGCGAAGCATGTGCAGCAGATCACGGCGCTTAATGCTGAGAAGGACGAGGTTGCCAAGCAGTTTGCAGACAACAAGGCGGCCTTCGATAAGAAGCTGAACGCGTTGACCGCGAGTTTGGCAGCTTTGGATAGCAAGAACAAAGAGCAGGTCAGTGTGATCGCGGACCAGCAAGAGCAACTCAAGGCGTTTCGCGAAGATGACTTCGCTGCACCTCAAGGCGAGATCATGCGAGTCGCAGATGGCGGCCAAACGGTATGGCTGGATTTGGGAAGCGCTGATGGATTGAAAGAAGGAACGCCTTTCTCAGTGATCCCGGCCGACACGGTGAAGGTGAGCAAAGCAACTCCAAAAGCTCGTTTGCAAGTCACCAAGATCGTCGACGCTCACTTGGCTCAAGCTAAAGCGACCGACATTAGCCCTCGCAATCCAATCATGACAGGCGACAAGATCTACTCACCCGCTTGGCGAGCCGGGCGTAGTGTAGGTTTTGCATTGGTCGGTTCGATGGACGTGGATGGTAATTTCCAAGACGATACCGAGATGATCAAAGATCTCATTCGCGCATCGGGAGGACGAGTCGACGCGGTTATGGACACGAAGTTGGGAACTCAGGGCAAGCCAACAATCGGTACGGCCTTTATTGTCATGGGTGCTGATGCCGACTTGGCTAACTCCGAAAACCTCTCGGCAGATCAAAAGTCTAAGTTACAAAAGTACGCTGGTTTCATCAAAGAAGCCAAGGCCTTGGGGGCGACGCAAATGTCGCTTGATAACTTGCTCAGTTACCTCAAACCCAAAAACTCGGACCGCACCGTTTCGCTGGGTAACCGCACTAGTGCTGCGGACTTTCCGATTCAGCGATACAAAAATCCACCCCGCAGCACCGGTCAAGTTTCAGAGATTTACGATCCAAACTTCAAGCCGCGCAGTCCGAACTGAGAGCTAAAGCAAGCTGATAACGGCAATCTTTAACCTTTCCGAAGAGCCGGGCCAAGTGCCCGGCTCGCTTCGTTTTTAGCGAATAGATTAGAGAAAGTGTTTTGAGGCTGCGATTGGGAGCGAGGGGCGAGCAGAGTGGCATGGTGAAAACAACCTGTTCGGCAAATTGACTTCCGCCAGCCGATGTGCAATAGTTTTCGTCTTGTGCGCTTCCACGCCAACTGCCCACCATCACTTAGAAGCGGAATCCCGGTATGTCAAAGTCTCCCTCAAGGCGAATGTCCGTTAGAAGCCAATTCATTCGTCGAAAGCGATCGAAGCTTTCGGTCGAGTTGCTTGAGCCACGGTTGAACTTAGCGTTGGATGTTCCCGCTTTCAGCAGTCTGCCGGGAGCGAACCATACGATCTATCTGGACTTTGACGGCCACGTGACTTCGGGTACTCCGTGGAACAACGGCGCGACAATCAATTCGCCTGCCTACAGTTCGGATGCGGACACGTTGAATTTCAGTGCCTCCGAGTTGCGGGTCATTGAACGCACGTTTGCGCGCGTCGCGGAGGACTTTGCACCGTTCCAAGTCAATGTGACAACGGTAGAGCCATCCGTCAACGATCTGCGAAAAACGAGCGGAACGGATTCGAAATGGGGTGTCCGAGTCGTGGTAACGCGCGATGTCGCGTTCAACTGCGGTTGCGGTGGCATCGCCTACATCGACAGTTTCAACTGGAGTTCCGACACACCGGCTTTCGTCTTTAACACCAGTGAAATCGGCGTTGCGGAAGCGGTCAGTCACGAAGTTGGGCACGCGCTTGGATTGTCGCATGATGGCAGCCCTGCGGGCAGCTACTATCAGGGACACGGCCTTGGAACCGACTCCGCTTATTGGTCATCGATTATGGGTGTGGGGTACTACGTCGACGTTTCACACTGGGATAAGGGTGATTACACCGGATCCAATAATGCATCCGGTAGTGCCAACTACGGCAAAGGGCCAGATGACTTGGCAGTCATTACCAACTACAACGGCTTCGGTTACAAGACTGACGACCACGGGAACAGCCCGCTGACCGCAACCAGCCTAGTACCTGTCGGATCAACGATAACGGCTAGCGGTTTGATTTCGACGCGATCCGATGTGGACTATTTCCGATTCACAACCAGCGGTGGCGAGTTGAATTTCAGTTTCAACTCAGCACCGATCGGCGCAAACTTGGATATCGAAGCCAGTCTGTATGACAGCTCAGGTGCACTTCTTGCGTCGTCGAATCCGTTGCAAAGCTTGAGTGCGAATATTTCAACTGTGGTCGGTGCTGGTGAGTACTTCATCAAGATCGACGGTGTCGGGGCTGGCACTCCGACCGCACCGATTCCAACTGGATACACTGACTATGCAAGTCTTGGAGAGTACACGATTGTCGGTAACATCACCGCGGTTCCCGGTGATTCTCTAAGCATTGCGGCAACCAGTGCAATTAAGAATGAAGGCGCTAGCGGCAGCACTCCGTATACCTTTACCGTTAACCGAACGGGTAACATCAGCGGCACGACCACGGTCAACTATTCGGTCTTCGGCTCTGAGCTTAATCCGGCCAGTGAAACCGACTTTGTTGGCGATGCCTTTCCGAGCGGAACACTCACTTTCGCGCCCGGCGTAACTTCTCAAATGATCACGGTGAACGTAAAGGGTGACACGACTTTCGAAGAGGACGAAGGCTTTATCGTAGGCTTGCAGAATGCGAGTACCAATACAGCCATCGCTGAAGGCGTCGCATTTGGTAACATCCTTAACGATGATTCGTCGCCCCTACCGCCAACGTTCGGTATTTCGGCGACGAATGCCAATCGACTGGAAGGAACCGGAAGTGCAACGCCTTTCGTATTCACGATCACGCGCTCTGGAGACATCACCGCCGCAGCCAGTGTTCGGTACACAGTAAGGGGAGTCGGCACGAACAAAGCAAGTAACAACGACTTTGTAGGCGGCTTTCTAACCAATGAACGCGTTTATTTTGCACCGGGTGTTTCCGCAGTCGATATCAGCATCAGGGTTCGAGGCGATTCTAGCGTAGAGGAAACAGAGACTTTCCGAGTTACTTTATCTTCTGCAGTGGGTGCAACGATCAGTACTCCGTTCGCCAACGGCATCATCCGCAACGACGATTCAAACGACGCGGCCAACAGTGAAACAGACGACGCACCGGTCAATTTGATCGCCGTGGCTGACCCGTTGTGGATGTTTGTGCCTGCGGAGCATTTGACCGCTGCCGAACTTGCCGTTCCGGTGATGACTTGGATTAACGGCGTGCCATATGTTGGCGATCTGGCTCATGGTCCGGAACACGGTGGGTGCGGCGGGTGCGGGGCTTGCGGTTCGTGCAAAGCGACGAAAGTAGAAAATGAAGATGTCGGTACTAAACTGCTTCCGACATTAGCAGCAAGCGCTACGCCTGTCGTTGAGGATGATTCTGGTGTTTTCTCGCCGGACGTTCAGCTTGTTACGCCGTTGGACTTCGAATCGGGAATGCAACGATTGAACTCGTTGCTTGCCACTACACGATCGACTGAGGCAAAGCTGGAGCTATTCAGCTTGAGCGAAGAAGGCGAATTGCTATTTAGCAAGCCGTTGGATTTTGATTCGATCGCTGAGTTGGATTTTGGGAGCGGGTTAGACTATTCGGGAGAGTTCGACGGAACGTTCGAGGGCGCTCTTGATTCCTTCTACGTTGCGTTATCTGAATCCGAAAACCTTCTCTCGTCGCTGAAGTCGCGAATCTAGTCGCTAGGGCATTTTACTGCGAAGAGCGTTTGGTAGATCGGGTTGCTGCCAAACGCTCATACCGCCATCGATCAATAGCGTCTGCCCGTGAATGTGCTCTGCTTCATCGCTGAGCAGAAACAGCGCTGCTGGGCCGCAAACTTCCGGACCTGGGACTCGCTGATTCGGTGTATGCAACTTCATCCACTTCATCGCATCCGGATCGTTCGCAAGAACTGGAGCTGTCAGGGGTGTTACCACTAGCCCGGGCGCGATCGCATTGACGCGGATTTGATGCGGCGCGAGCGACACGCACAAACTGCGCACCAAAGTACGAACGGCGCCTTTGCTGGCATCGTAAGCGGTGTGATCCGGCTCCGCTAATTCGCCATTGATCGAACCGGTGAACAAGACGCGACCGGCAGTCTTCGCCTTGATCCAGTGCCGCGCGAAAGCTTGTGTCAGAAAGTATCCGGCGGCTACATTCAAGCGCATCGTGCGTTCGTAAGTTTCAATGTCCATATCAACGAACGGTTTGTCGATAAATATGCCGGCATTGTTGACCAAGATTGGAATCGAGTCGCACGTGGCGATCGCTTGATCGAAAAGCTGCGTTACGCAGTCGCTCGTCGGGCCCGCAAGATCGCAGAACACCATCTGCACGCGGCGGCCAGACAGTTCGCAGGCAGCGCG
This sequence comes from Pirellulaceae bacterium, assembly GCA_041742175.1. GTDB lineage: Bacteria > Planctomycetota > Planctomycetia > Pirellulales > Pirellulaceae > Aureliella. The sequence continues at coordinate 2,223 of JBGSJB010000115.1, read as the reverse complement.
AGTCGCTCGACTGGCGTCATCTTCTTTCAAACCATGCAATACAATGTCGCAACCTGCATTCGAAAGCGCTACGGCAATCGCCGCCCCAACGCCTTGAGTGCCGCCGGTAATGAGGGCAGTTTTGCCATCCAGTCGAAACACACTTGAAACCTTTCGAAGTAGATTTGCCAAACCCTTATCGACCAATTTACCAATACCATTGTGGTCTCAGCTTTGCATGCGTTACATGATGCAGCCGATTCCGAGCAAATGAAAGTAGACACTATGGATCGCAAGAAGTACGCCAAGCTGATCGAGACGTTTTTTGAATGGGACCAACCTGCCATTCGCGCGATTGTCGATGAGTTGTTAGCAGCTGCTGCCGCTGAAGATGCGCAGATGCCCGGCCAAATCATGTCGCAAAATTATGAAACTGCACAGGCGAATCCCGAAATCCACTTGCTACCCGGCAACTTGAAAGACGCTCGCGACGCGATCTTTCCTTATTTCTGGGGCACGGACAGTTGGAACAGCCCGCTGCATCTTGAGAATGTACGCGGTCCCGCGAATCACGCGTCGTTGATCGGCGCCTTTGCATGCTTGCTCAAGAATCCGAACTTGTGCACCGATCGCTACAGTCAACGATCGAACGAATTGGAAGTGAAGGTGATCACCGCGCTGGCGAACTTGATTTTCTACCACACGCAAGATCCGTGGGGCGTGTTTACGATCGGCGGAACCATTTCGAACTTGTACGGTGCTAGGATTGGTATCGAAAAAGTTGTTCCCGGCGCGATGCACAACGGACTCGGATCCAAGCGTATCGTCGGCATCTGCTCATCCGCTAGTCATTACTCGAATCGTACGGTCGCCGGCTGGTGCGGACTTGGTACGCAGCAGTTGATTGAGATTCCAACGGATGAAAATCTCGCAATGCGTTTGGATCTACTGGCAGAGCAGCTCGAGACGCTCTACAGCCAGCAAACTCTGGTAGCTTACGTCATCGCCACTTTCGGCACCACAGACGGGTTTGGACTGGATGACGTCGCCGCGATCCGCAAAGTGATCGAAGAAGTGTCCGCCAAGCACTCTCAGCCTACGCCGCAATTACATGTTGACGCAGCGGTCGGTTGGGCGCTCACGTTCTTAACGGAGTACCATGCCGAATCCAATCCGTTGCAGTTCACACCCCACCTGCTGTCCGTCGTAAAGCAGATTCAAAAGCACTGCTTGGGTTTGCAGCATGCAGACAGCGTGACGCTTGATTTTCACAAAATGGGTCGCGGTCATTATCCCTCGAGCGCGTTCATTGTGAATCGACGCGAAGATTTGAAATACCTCTCGCGTACCGTGCACGACACACCCTATTTTTCGGAAGCCGATGCGCGCCGCGATCCGGCACTGTTTACGCTTGAGTGCTCGCGACCAGCGATCGGTCCGTATTGCGTAATGACTTCGCTGAACAGCATCGGGCTAACCGGTTGGCAGATGTTGACCGCGCGCAGTATTGAGCTCGCCGAGCGACTTAAGCAAGGTTTGTTGAAGTTCGACTTTTGCCGCGTGTTGAATCTTGGAACGGTTGGTGCGAGCGTGAATTGGTGGGTGCTGCCGAAAGGTCGCAACGCAGCCGAGATATTCGAACGCCTGCAAGCGGGTATGCTGACTGACGAGCAACGCGCGCGTTACTTCGGCGAAGTTCGACGCATGTTCGAACGGCGCGAGAAGATGATCGATCCTGCCGTCGATGCGATGTTAGGCTTCACTACTAACTACGGCTACAATCCCCACGGCATCGAGATCCCCGCCTGGAAAGCCGTCTTTTTCAATCCCGCCACCAGCGATGACATCGTCGATCGCGTGCTCTACACGATTGAGGATTTGAGTTGATTTGAGGTGTTGGTTGTTGGTTGTTGGTTGTTGGTTGTTGGTTGAGGGTTGTGTCGCGCGGTTGCCGCCGCGTTGCGTTGGTTTTGGCGATATCTACTCTGACAGAGTTTCGGCTTATAGCCCAGGGTTGCGAGCGGCAGCGAGCTACCCGGGAATTGCATCGCTTTGTGGACTTACCTCGAAGAGGTTTCGTCCCATGCCATGACGCAACCCCTTTGGGCAACGCTGTGAAGCATTTTTATGCGGCATTTTTGAGCTCGTGGGCTTTGATTTTTTTCTGTTCTGCAGGAGTTGGTTTGCGAATGACCGGATCTCCGAGCGGCTTGACGTCAGGGTTCTTTTTCCGATAGCGGGCTC
>JBGSJB010000114.1:0-4128 GCA_041742175.1 Pirellulaceae bacterium | reverse complement strand
CATCGGCATGCTCTCTTCCGTGCGATACTCTTCGTCGCCAGCAACCAACACAATGTGCTTGGCATCTTTGTTCGCAGGCTCAAACGTCAACCGATCTGAAGCGGTAGCTCCGCGCTGGAATGCAATTGCAGTAATCAGTAGCGACAACATCAGTAGCGGACGGGACACAGACATGGCGAAACCTCTCGCATGGGGGTGAGGGATTTATCGTATGATAAACCCCGAACCGCCAAATCGCCATCACTTGTCGACTAAGCAGTTGAAACGTCAGTTCTCAACGAAAATCTCAACCGCTTTGCGAGTGTATTCGAAATACCAGTTGCCCCACAGCTTCACTAGGATCAAACACACCGCCGCAACAGCGATCAACATCAAGACTTGCAAAGCTTCGCTGCCGCCTTCTTCGTCCTTCAACCCAGCTAAGTATCGTCTCAGTTGGTTACACATCGTTCGTTCCCTGCATGAGTTCACTTCAACTTGACGCCCCAACCAGGCGGATGCGGAATGTTCATCGGCGGCAACTTCACTCCGCCTTTGCCAGGCCCCGCTGCCCCACCACCACCTGCACCTTGATCACCTCCTCCGCCTGGATTCGGTGAGCCCGGGTTTGGTGAGTTTGGATCACCAGCACCAGAATCACCACCAGGATTCGGGCCACCAGGATTCGGGCCACCAGGATTCGGGCCACCAGGATTCTGGCCACCAGGATTCTGGCCACCAGGATTCTGGCCACCAGGATTTTGGCCATCTGACGGATCGGACTCGGCATCGGTGATATCAAAGCTACCTGAAACTTGTTCCTGCATAATGACCGATGTCTTGTAGGACTTAGCGGTCTTCGCCATGAACTCAAGGTAGTGCGCAGCCCTATCGTATTCGCCCATGTCTTTATCGTTATTGAACGTGTATTGGTCGTTCCATGTGTACGTAACATCGTACTTAAACTGTGCAATACGCTTGCCGTCCTTCTCGACGACCTCTACCTTAAGATTACTGATCACACCTTCATGCGGGCCTTGCATGTCACCAAAGCTAATGATCAGTTCAACGACCGACTTGGGAGCTTCCAGGTATGGCAGTGGAACCTTAAACACCAGACCGCTCTGATACAGAGTCGGACCTTGCAGACGGTCTTTGTAACCAGGCGAATTCTTGTCGACATAGTTCTTCACAAAACCGATTGATTCCAGCGTGATGCTAGCCGGAAAACTGGTTCGACCCCCACGCACTTCTTGCTCAAGCCACTTGCGAATGCGATTCGTAGCGTTTTCATGCGCCGCCCGATGCGAGTACTGCGCACCTTCATGCTCGCGCGTCCACTTGGCAACCTGACTCGACGGACCATATACGACGTCGCCACCTCGGCCGCTGATGAACTTCTCAAGCTGCGCGGGGCCGAACTTCAACCCAACGCCACGCTCCCAACGAATCAGCGATCGCAAAGTGGCTTCAGCGACTCGAGTTGTTTGAGGATCCGCTTGATTGCGCTTAATCGCATCGCTTACCAGTGAATCAGCGTCGTCACTGCGAGCCCGCGGATCGCGCTCTGGCAACCGCTGCGCTTCACACTTCGTGCTCGCAGCCAAGACGATGAACAACAAGGCACAAAGTCCGATCAGCCGTCTCCTCATTTCCAACTCCCTTGTAGTGGTGTTCGATAAGTTCTCTCACTTATCAAACGCCTCCGAGAGCCTCGAGGCGCGCTGAAATCAGACAATTTTCGCCACTTCTCGCTGATCGCCGCTATATTCGTTCTTTCCGAACGCAGTTTTAGAGGTCAGCTGGGTCAGCCCCCGATAGCTTGGCGGGGTAGATTCATTGCAGGAGCATAAATATGTAGACGCAATAGGTCAGCAGAAGCAAGCAACCTTCCCAGCGATGAACTACGCGTCCAGTAAGCAGAATGGGAAGAAGCACCGCCGTTACGCCAAGCATCCACCAGCAGTCGAATTGAACGATCGACTCTTGAACTGGCAATGGGTTGATAATGCCCGCTAGCCCCAAAATCACCAACGTATTAAATAGATTCGAACCAATCACATTTCCGATAGCCATATCGCTTCGTCCGCGTAAACTTGAGACGACTGACGCGACAACTTCGGGCAGGCCAGTTCCCACGGATACGATGGTCAAACCAATCAGTCGTTCCGACCAACCCCACAACCTTGCCAACTGACTCGCGCCTTCGACTGTCGCTTGAGCCCCGCCACCTAGAAGCGCGACTCCAACAACGAACAGGATACCGCATAGGATAACGCTAGGCTTCTTTTCCGGAATCAACTCAGCAACCTCTTCCTTTAGATCCTCGGACTCCTGCTTCGTCATCTGCTTACGAACCTAGCGAACTAGATAAGCCGTAAAGCCAACGTAAAGCAACAAGAACAAAAGCGCGTCCAAGCGACCTACAGCTTGATCCTGGACGTTCACTACGCATAAAAGCGTTACAAGCATCAGCACCGGATACTCGAGCCGAAGCGTGTTGCCGACAATTGCAAACGGCCGTACCAACGCGCAGATTCCGAGAATGACCGTAATGTTGAAGATGTTCGAACCAACAACATTCGCTACCGCAATCTCAGTACTTCCACGATAGGCAGCAACTCCACTGACAGCTAACTCAGGCACTGACGTTCCAGCAGCTACCACGGTCAGTCCAATAACAGCCGGCGTTAGTCGCAGGATAGTTGCGAACCCAACCGCTCCGCGAAGTAGTGTCTCGCCTCCTGCAATCAGTAGAGCCACACCCAGGGCAACAAGGAAAAACGAAAAAATCATTGCAAGCCCCTTGCACTATTAACTCGAACAAACTTACGACCCAGTTCCTTTTCGGATAGGCTCAATGGCCGATTCAGCCATCATTTCAGGCGCTGACAATCGCTTGAGCGAATGCGTGCCGGTTATGACAAACACCACTCACATCTTAGGTTCGAGATTATAGTGCAGCACGATTGGGCTGTTGGTGGTTCGCGACGACTTCGAACGCTGTTTCCGGAGAAAGCAAACTCGCAGCCAACACGCCGTTTACGACTAGACAAGAAGTAGGGGATCTGCGGATCGACCGTTTAAGTCCATTAAAAACTCGAAGAAACAGAACCAACACAGCAATTTCGGCGAGAGTCCGAATTGCGATTGAATGACATCAAGCAAGTTGTATTACGATTCGATAATGTTGGCAGAGGCATGGCGTACACATGCCTCAATTTCGCCCTCTATTTTACCGAACACATGCCCCCATGAACGATTTCTACTCTCGGTGCTGCGACTGCGGTTGTCATTTCGCAACCCTTCCCGGCACCAACCCGGAAAAACTCAATTGCCCTAAATGCGGACTTACTACCTCAATCAGCGAATTAGAAACGCTCGCCGCCGAATTGAAACGAGATCAGTCATGTCCCATGACTCGCGTCGAAGTCGAACAGGAAATTCGACGGCTGTTCCCGATGAGTCCAGCGAAAATGTGCTCTCGGCAATAATCCAGTGTGTGAGTTAAAGGCGGTTTCCCAGCCAGCATTCGAAGATGCGAATGGCGACTCGCTGATCTTGCAGATCGATGTCATGCTCAATCGTCTGCCACCCAGCCTCGCGTACCCACTTCGAAAAGCGATCGCCTGTGTGCCGATGCGGCTCGCTCAAGTACATACGCCCGTCTCTTGCCAAATGCCTTCGAGCGCACCGGTCCAGCAACGGAAAGAGTTCCGGATCATAAACTAAGTCGGAACCGATAATGACTGGAAACGGCGCTTCTGAAAGTTCATCAACCGTCCAGCGCAGCCGTTGAAAATGGATGCGGTCCTGAAGCGACCAAGCGTTCAGGCGAGCTACCATCAACGCCAATCCAACAGAATCGGTCATCGTTACCCGAGCACGCTGGGCTGCGGCGCCGACTCCAGCTTGTCCCGAACCGCAGCCGAGTTCCAGGAGACGGACATTGCAAAGCGATAATCGCTGTAAGAATCGATCAAGCCCCAGCGCAGCCCGCCATGTCGCTGCCCAAAAGGGATCCAGTTCTTCAGCAGGTCGTTCGCTGTTCGCCGCTGCACTCTGCAACAACACATCCGGATTCGCAACACGGTACCAATCGAAATGCCTACCGCCCAGCTCGATCGGCTCAGTAACCAACTTCACTTT
>JBGSJB010000113.1:0-2294 GCA_041742175.1 Pirellulaceae bacterium | reverse complement strand
CATGGTAACAAACCGGTAGAAGCACTCAGTGCTTTGACCAGTCAAGGTGAAGCTCGACGCGAGATTCAAGTAAACGTTGGCAGCGCGTTGGTTCAGCCGCTAGTCGTGCTGACGCTTGTCTACTTTGGATTTATCTACCTGGTGCTCTTCTCTGCACGTCAACTTGAGATGACTTATGAACAGATCCACGAACCGCCGAGCCTGAGTTTGGCTGCGTTGCTGGTCGCGCGACAATGGTTGCCGGTTTGGGGCGTGCTCGTACCGCTCGTAGTAATGCTGACAGTAATCTATTGGACTCGCAATTCGACGAAGTGGCGTTTCGATTGGTTGCCAGGTCGAAAACGATTTATCGATTCAATCACGAAAGCGACTTATGCGGAGAGTCTAGCGAGTTTGCTCGAATCAAACCATTCGCTTGACGCGTCGGTCAAAATGCTCGGATCTAAGACGCTCGGATCAACAATCGCAAAGGTGAGCGGTGATGAAAAGCCCGCGATGCCTGCAATGCTACGATGGGCGACGAATACCGATTTGTCGAACGAACCTGAAGTTGCTTCGCGCGCGGCGTTACTCAGGTTTACTGCGCGGGCCTATCGCGGTTCGGCCAATCGCGAAGTTGAACGCTGGCGCAGTTGGTTGCCCGTGGTGCTCGGTGTTCTGCTCGGTGGTTGTCTTGTGCTGGTCTACGGAGTCAGCCTGTTTTCGCCGATGATCGAGTTGCTCAAGATACTCTCCCAGCCATAAAGGACGCATGATGCCGGTTTACACGTACCAAGCGATTGCGAGCGACGGCGAACGTACAAGCGGAGAGATAACTGCCGCGCGTGTTTCCGATGCGATCGCTCAACTCGAGGCACAAGGTTTCGAGGTGGAGTCGATCCGTGCGTTTGCTACGCAGTCAAAACAGAATCAAGAAAGCGAAGCGTTTTACGAGCGAATCGATCAAGCGCTCGCACATCGCGCGGAGTTGATTCCCGCACTGAAAGCGATTGCGGAAGAGCTTTCGGAACCCAACGCGTCGCGCGAGCTTCATCAATTGGTTCGCGAGCTAGAGTCCAATCCAACAGCGAAGGCATTTGTTGCACGTCCCTCGACCGCTTCGTGGCTGCCAGTGATTGTCCGCGGCGCCGCTTCGCAGTCCACCGCAGTTCGCTATTCGCAATTGCTCGATGATGCGGGACGGGAGTATGAGAATCGGAAGAGCTTACGGAACTTGCTTGCTTATCCGCTGTTCCTAGCGGTCTTTGGCGGCATCGTATTGCTTTTCCTGCTGCTCCTTGTCGTGCCCATCTTCGACAAAATGTTCAGCGAGTTTGGACTCTCGTTGCCTGCACCTACGGAATTCCTTTTTTGGCTTTATCGACAACTCACCCAACAACTTCCTCGCACGATTCTCGCGCTGCTGGCCGCACTGGTGATTATCAGCTTTCTGATTCGAGTTTGGTTGCATTTCGCGCTCTCAACTTCGCTTCTGGGCATGTTCACCGCAGGCAACTCAGCCAACGTGACCGCCATGTCTCGATTCACGGGAACTCTTGCTGAGATATTGAGTATCGAAGCGCCGCTACCTGAAGCCCTGCGCATCGCCGGTCGAACCTGCAAACATCGACACTTTCGAATTAAAGCGGAACAGTTAGCGGACCATCTCCAATTCGAAGGACTCGCGATTCAACAATCGCCAGTCGTCCACAACTTTCCTTCCTTGATGATCCATGCGCTCACTTTCGAACCCCAGAAACCCAACGTGCCGCTGCTTCGTGAACTTGCGCGGACCTACAGCGAGCGTGCTCGGACCCGTGTCAGTTGGACGACGAGCCTCATTGGACCGATCAGTTTAATTGCAATCGGTTTCCTGGTGGGCTTCGTGATCATCGCGTTGTTCATGCCCCTGGTCTCGTTGGTAACCTCACTTGCATAGCGATCCAAAGTTCCATGCTTGAAAAACTGTTTCCAACATTTGCCAACTGGATCAATGCGCGACGTACAAGTTCGGTGCGTTCGTCCTCGCGATTGTTTTTATTGCAGGGACCGACTTGGTACGTTGCAACTTGGTTTGGTGACGCGTTGGTAACGCATCAACGCTCGTTACTTCGCCTACTATCGATCGCTCACCATGAACGCCTTGAAATGGCGCCGCTGGTGCATTGCCTGGCTGATGAACATCGCGGCCGCTACCGTTGGCGACTTCGGCGTTTAGCGAAACATCTTGAATCGGGTACTCCACTCGTCGAAGCGCTCGAGCAAACTCCCGACGCGCTCAGCGACGATGCGGTGCTTGCCTTGCGCTTTGGTAG
>JBGSJB010000112.1:0-10853 GCA_041742175.1 Pirellulaceae bacterium | reverse complement strand
ATCTGCGGCACCGTTGGATCTGTACTGTCGCCTTCGATTGTTTCGCGGTCACATTGACCGAACTGACGCAAGAAATGCTGAGCTGGCAACGGTGCTTGCAGCTCCGAAGCGCGGGCGAGCACTTGGCTGCGATAAGCGGCTGTATTCATCACTTTGGCGCATGCCGTCGGGCTGACCGAATCCTCAAACTGCTTAACACGATTTTCGAGTTCGCTGAGCGTGACTTTGGACATGTCCATATCGACTGCATCGCTGAACGCTTTCGTCGACGGCAACTCGAACGGATACGGGTTATAGATTGCGAGCGTAAGGATCGAATCCCAGACTTGTTCCGCCGTCAAGCGTCGCAGTGTCGGGCCGGGGAAGTGATAGAACTCGGTCAGCGAAGGATCGAAATCGCTACTCTCGCGGCGATACGTTTGTGTGTACATCAGTGTTCGCAGAAACTCTTTTTGATCGAACTTCGAACGAATGAACTCTTGAGTCAGCAGTTCGAGAAGTTCTGGATTTTCGCACGGCGAATCGTCGCGCAGATCATCGACCGGCTCGATCAAGCCGACGCCCATGACGCGTTTCCACAGCCGATTGGCCATGGTTTTGGCGAAGCGCGGGTTGTCGGGAGAAGTTAGCCACTTGGCAAATTGCTCGCGCGGCGTCGCTTGCTTTGCATCGGCGGGCAGATCGCCCCAGAGAACTTTTGGCGCGACGACATCATTCGGTTTCGCGTTGTCGTATTGATAATCGTGCGGCAGCTTCAATGGACGATTTTTGAAGGAGACGCGAAACAGATTGGCGTTGACCAGCAGTGCGAGATTGCCGTTCAGTACCGCGTCGGGGTCCTTCTTCTTCAGTTCTTCGCGCAGTCGCTGAGTTGGATTGCCGTTCGCGAAAGCGGGTGTGCCGCCGCCATCGCGTGTGGCGGTGCCATGTGTGAAGGCAGCCAGTTCGTAGAAATCTTTCTGTGTCCATTTGTCGAACGGATGGTCGTGACACTGAGCGCATCCGATTTGGGTTCCGAGGAAGACGCGAACGGTATTGTCGACGTGCACGAGCGGCATGCCGGTATCGCGCATCGTGTAACCGACTGCGGGATTCTCCCACATCTTGCCCTCAGCGGTTAGCATTTCGTAGACCCACTGATCGTAGGGACGATTGATGCGCAGTTGCTCCTTGATCCAATCGCGATACGCGAACGCAAAGAGGTTGTTATCCGGTCGATCTTTCACACGCAGAATCGACGCCCAGTAGTTGTACATGTGGCTGACGTAGCCCGGTGAGCTAAGCAGGTTGTCGACGAGTGCTTCGTGTTTTTCGGATTTGTCTGTAACGAAGCCGTGTGTTTGAAGAATGTTGGGGATGGTGCCAGTGATGTCGAGGTGCGCGCGTTTTACGAAGGTGTAATCGTCGGCTAGCGGGTTGGGTGTCAACTTGTGCTTTGTCAAGTTGGCTTCGACGAGCGCGTCGATCTTGGCGGCTGTCGCGCGGGCTTCGCTGCGGCGGCTTGCGTCAACGCGAGCGACTTGCATCGATTGTTTTGGCGCGGTCTTCACGGGTTCGGGCAGACCGTAACCTTTGAACTTTTGCGAAGGCATTTTCTTTGGCGGTTGCTTCTTCTGAGCCATCGCATCGGATGAACTTAGCGAGGTAAACGCAACTGTGCAGAGCAGCAGAAGAAATTGGGCAAGTGTTCGCATCCGCGGCGTCCCTGTTTAGGCTTCAAAGAACTGGACTCGATGGCTTTGATGTACGTTACAATTCGAATTCGTCGTCGGCAGACTTTTCCGTATAAAGCGGCATGTGCCGATAGTAGACTTCCAACATCATGGTTGCCAAGGCGGTTGAATATAGTCGACCGCCGTCGACGCCGTGGTTCCCTGCGGAAAACCAGCTGCCCGCTTCGTGACCCACACTCGACTGAGAATTGATCAGTCCGTCGCGCATCTTTGTATTCCACTGCTCCCACTCAACGCCACCATAGTGACGCATGACTTGAGTAGCGTAATAATCGTAATAGAAATCGTCCATATTTGGACCGGTTTTAGCGAGCAGCGCGACGCCTTCTTTGATCCCCGGTTCATCCTTTGACCAGCCCATGTACATGCGGCACAGCAGTCCGACTGCGGTCAGGCTGGGGCGGATACTGGAGCTGGGTTTGAGGTAGCCGTAGTAGGCGCCGTCGTTCGTTGAAACGAAGTCGAGAAATTGCGAAGCGCCGCGAAAAGTCTCCGGCGGTACATTCAAATTGGCCATCGATCCGCTCTTGAGCGCCATGATGCACCAGCCGGCGACGGACGTATCGCCGGGTTGTTGTGGTTGATACCACCATCCGCCGCCGCGAGGATCCTGTGCGTAAACAAGATAGTTGATTGCAAGTTGTGCGGGTTGAACCAAGTCGGGATCGCGGGTCATCGCGTACGCTTCGCAAATTGCGATCGAAGCGAGTCCGTGCGAGTACATCGAACCGCCGGGCTCATGCCAAGATCCCCGCGGAGTTTTGCCGGGTGTGGCATCCATATTCTTGATCAAAAAGGCGAGTCCCTTTTTGATCACGTCCTTGTACTTGCCTTTGAGATGCGTTTGGCCGGCTCCGAGGAACGGCAGAATGGCGAGCGCGGTTGCAGCGTTCACGGCTTCGGGTTTCTTGCCGTCGTCTTTACATTTTCCGCGGCAGAACTTGGAGCATGCGAACGTCCAGCCGCCGTTGGGAGCTTGATGATTAGCGATCCATTCGAGGGCTGCGGCGACCGATTTTTCGCTAGCTGCGGTTCCTCCAAAGCGCTCGAGCATTTCGCCGCGCATGCCTGCTGAGCGACCGTTAAGCGAAGTCATCATGCGGCTGAGTCCCGAGCCCATCATCGCGCTTGGCAGAACGCTTTCGGTGACGCTGTGCATCGAAAGTGACGCGGAGCCTGCAACGGTTGAAATTTCGGTGGTCGTGATCTCGGGCATCGTGACCACTTCGCTGATCATTGCCGACGGCGCCGAAAACGCTTCGCTTACCTGCTCCGCTTCTGCGGTCTGCATCGGTCCAGGCATTTCGGTATCGTCCAGCGTTTCGCCTTCGTTGCCTCCGCCGGCTTCCAGCGCGGTTCCGATCGCTTCTTGAATCGGATCCATCGACATTGCGGCTAGCAAAAACAGAATTCCGACATGTACGCCAAGGCTGATCATCCAGCTCGGCACTGCAGTTAAATAGAATCGCCGCTTGACTAACGCAGCTTGGGTCAGCGGCGCAGCTTCAGCTGAAGCAGCAGGTTCGGCTGGTTCAACATGTTCAACAGGTTTGGCAGCGGAGTCGGTAATCGGTAGCAGAGCATCCGAGCCGGGACTGGCAAATTGCCCGAGTGTGTTGGAATTTGCCGGCGCGATGGGTTGCTGCGCGGGAGGAAGCTCCGATGCGAAAGGGTCGAACGCTTCTGGCAGATTGCTGATGGGAGCCAGCTCGGATGCAAAGTCGGCGGCAAAGGGGTCGTCGCCGGAGCGGGTTTGGGGCTGCTGAACGTTGGGCGTTAACTCGGAGCTTAGGTCGATCGAAAAGAGGTCGAGCGGAGCGGTGGCGACGTCGGTCTGAGGTGGCGAGGACTCAGCCAATTGTTTGGTGGTTTTCGGTTTCAGTATGTCACGGCGTTCCATACTCGTAACTTACCCCAACGAATGTTGCGAAGATCGAGAGATGAGAAAAGTTCCATCGCGTGTCGCGTCAATCTACCGAAACAGATAGCCGCGGTCGCCAGTGGGGTCGATCTATAAGTTAGTTTATACAGACAGAGCGATTCGGACCCCTAAGCGGCCTCACTGAAAGTTGGAGTTCGGTCAAAATAGGCGCCGAATCGCCAGTATAAAGCGGTCAGGCGGGCAGCGAGGGTTCGAATCGTGGCTTCTCGGTACTTTAATTGAGGAGCGATTGCGAGGTTGTGGCGGGCAGAGTAAGACAACTGGTAAACTGCTGCGGCTACGATCTGCTTCGGAAACTACCGACATTCGACTGCAGGATGCTGCGACTCGTTGGCGTCAGAATTTGTTTTTTCTGAATCTTTGCAGCCCGATCTTTGCAGCCCGCGAAGGTACCCTTGGAATGGACCGACCACTTTGAAATTGCAGCAACCTATTACTGGGCACAACAACTCCGCTTCGCGATTGTTGTTGGCCGCTGCGGCAGCGTTTTGTGCGTATTTTTGCATGTACGCTTTTCGCAAACCGTTCACGGCGGCGACATTTGAAGGATTCGCGTTCGCCGGTTTGGGGCTGAAGACGGTGCTCGTCTTGTCGCAGTTATTGGGCTACACGGTGTCGAAATTTATCGGCATCAAAGTTGTCTCGGAGATGCGCAGCGAGTATCGCGCGGCCGCCATCATCGGTCTGATCGCTTTTGCGGAGTTGGCGCTGGTTGGGTTCGCCTTTCTGCCGTTGCCACTGAAAGTGCTGATGTTGTTCTTGAACGGATTGCCGTTAGGAATGATTTTCGGTTTGATCCTTTCGTACTTGGAAGGTCGCAAGCAGACTGAAGCGCTGTCGGCGGCGCTGTGTGCGAGTTTCATCATGTCCTCCGGCGTCGTGAAGTCGGTGGGCGTGTCGCTGATGCAGCAGTACAACGTGTCCGAGTTCTCGATGCCGATGGTGACCGGCGCGATCTTCTTCCTGCCGCTGTTATTGGCCGTTTGGGTTCTGCAATCGACGCCGCCACCAGACAACGAGGATCGCGACTTGCGCACCGAGCGGATTGTGATGAGCGGCGATGATCGACGGAACTTTTTTGTTGCGTTCCGGCCCGGGTTAATCTTGCTGATCATCGTCTACGTAATGTTGACGATAGCGAGAACGTTGCGCGATGACTTTGGAGTTGAAATTTGGCGAGATATGGGAGTCGTGGAAACTCCGTCAGTGTTCACCACGTCTGAGATGTGGGTCGGAATCATTGTGACCGCCTTCAGCGCCTTCACGATTTGGATCAGGAATAATCTGTTGGCGATTCGAGTCACTGTGCTGCTGATGTGCGCGGCGTTCGTATTGGTGATCGTATCGACGATGATGCATCGCGGCGGTTTCTTGTCGCCTTTCGTGTTTATGGTCGCGTGCGGAGTTGGATTGTATGTACCTTACGTGGCGTTTCACACTTCGGTGTTTGAACGCCTAATTGCGGTCGCGCGGATGCCGAGCAACTTGGGGTTCTTGATGTATATGGCGGATTCGATTGGTTACCTGGGTTACGCGATCATCATTGTTGGTCGCACGCAGCTGGAGCAGACTCCGCAGATGCTGCCATTTTTCCGGTGGTGGCTGTTCATCGCTGCGCTAACGTCGATCGTGTGTCTGCTGAGCGCCCTAGTTTACTTTCAACGCAAATTGACGCAGAAGAATGTCGTTGAGGTACTCGCGCCTCAACAGCCGCAGACAAACACCGCTGCGCTGGACACTGGAGCCGGGCTTTGACAACTGGAAGAAAAGTTATCGAAAGTTGCGCGGCGATCTTTGTTGGACCGAATGAACCGATGCAGTTGCGCCGGTTGCCTGTACCTGACTTGCTCCCGCGCGAAGCACTCGTTGAAATCGAATGTTCGACGATTTGTGGTAGCGATCTGCATACGGTCAAAGGCATGCGCAAGGAACGCTGCCCAACGATTTTGGGGCACGAAGCGATCGGTGTGATTGTAGCGGTTGCCGATCCGCCGCTCGAGGATGTGCATGGAGTCGCATTGCAAGTTGGCGATCGAGTGACTTGGTCGACGTCGATCTCGTGTGGCGAGTGTGATCGTTGCCGAGCTGGTTTGCCGCAGAAGTGTCGATCTTTGGTGAAGTACGGACACGATTTAGCGGAGGGACGCACGGCGCTGTGCGGTGGTTTAGCAGAGTACTTGCTGCTGCAAAGTGGTTCGGCGGTGGTTCGAGTTGATTCTCAGTTAGCCGCGGAAGTGGCTTGTCCAGCGAACTGTGCGACCGCGACAGTCGCATGCGCGATGCGTTATGCAGCGCCCGTCGAAGGTTCACGCGTTTTGATCTTCGATGCGGGCATGCTGGGACTGACCGCTGCCGCGATGGCGAAGTCGCTGTCGGCAGCGAGCGTTGTGGTCGTGGATACATTGCCAGCGCGACTATCGATGGCAGAGCGCTTCGGAGCAGAGCAAACGTTGCTTTGGGAATCCGACGCGGAGCACTTTCGCAAAACGCTTGCTGACAATTGCGGATTCGATCAGTTCGATGTGGTGCTCGAATTCTCGGGAGCTGCGGAGGCGGTCGCAGTCGCGTGCCGGGTCTGTGACGTCGGCGGTCGCGTGATCTTAGTTGGTACGGTGATGCCAACTCCTGAAGTGGCTTTGGATCCAGAGATGATCGTGCGACGCTGCATGACAATTCGTGGTGTTCATAACTATGCTGCGGTGGACTTGGTGGCTGCGCTCGATTTTCTAAATGGAGCTGGATCGAAATATCCGTTTGCAGAGTTGGTCGAACGCACTTTCGCGTTGACGGATATTAACAATGCGATCGAATACGCGATAGCGAATCGGCCTGTTCGTGTGGCTGTACGACCCCAGCAAAAATAACTCAGCAGAAGTAACGCCGGGACAAGAAACGAGATTAAATGATGAGTGCTGTCGAAGAGTTGATCAAGCTGTTGGAGTTGCGAGGTGATTCGCAGTACGGTGGTGAAGCGGTGACACAGTTGGAGCACGCGTTGCAATCGGCCGCGTTGGCGGAGCGCGAACAGGCGCCGGCGACTTTAATTGCGGCTGCGCTGTTGCACGATGTCGGACATCTGCTTCACAACTTGCCCGATCACGCACCGGACGAGGGCATCGACGATCATCACGAAACAAGTGCGGGACATTACTTGCGCAAGTTGTTTCCAGACGCAGTGACAGAACCAGTGCGATTGCATGTCGCGGCAAAGCGTTACTTGTGCGCGGTCGATCCCGAGTACATGGGTTTGCTAAGTCAGCCGTCAATTGTAAGTCTCGGATTGCAGGGCGGGCCGATGTCGAGTGAAGAGGTCGCGGCGTATCGGCAGTTACCGCACTCTGAAGACGCAGTGCGATTGCGCAAGTGGGACGACGAGGCTAAGGATCCAGAGTTTGTGACGCCACCGTTAGCGCACTTTGCGCAATACGTTCGTGAAGTTCAGTTGAAAGCAGATGACGAATGAGCACACACTTTGACGTGATCGTCGTGGGCGGCGGTATCGTCGGCTTGGCGCATGCGTGGCGGGCGGTCAAGCGCGGATTGCGAGTGTTGATAGTTGAACGAACTGCGGTCGCACAGGGCGCTTCGATTCGTAACTTCGGAATGCTGTGGCCGATTGGTCAACCGACGGGCGAGTTGCTCGACATCGCTTTGCAGTCCCGCAAAATGTGGCTCGAATTGGACTCGGCCGGCGTTATTGAGATTGAGCAGTGCGGTTCGATTCATGCGGCGCATCGCGATGACGAATGGGCTGTGATACAAGAGTTCTGCGAGCGCGGCGGACACGACGTTCAATTGTTGAGTGCGGACGAAGTGATCCAGCGCGCTCCGATTATCAATCCGGAAGGTCTGCGCGGCGGTATGTTCAGCGCTTCGGAAATGCGCGCGAATCCGCGTGTTGCCTCGGCGCAAATTGCGGCTTGGTTAGAATCGCATCACGCGGTGACTTGTTCCTTTAATACGACCATCGTTGCCGTCGATAACCGCACCGTCTGCGCGGCTGACGGTCGCAAGTGGACCGCGGACCGAATCGTGATTTGCAGCGGTAGCGATTTACAGTCGCTGTATCCCGAAGTGTTGCAGAACGCGGGCGTGAAGCTGTGCAAGTTACAGATGTTGAAAGCTCGCCAGCAATTTTCGATAACTGCGATGCCGCACGTTGCGAGCGGCTTGACGTTGCGTCATTACCAATCGTTTGGCGTGTGCCCAACTCTCCCTGCTTTGAAACAGCGCATCGCAACTGAAACGCCCGAGCTCGACCGCTATGGGATTCACGTCATGGCTTCCATCTTCAATAGCGGCGACATTCTTCTGGGCGATTCCCATGAGTACGACGCAGACATCAGCCCCTTTGATAAAGCGGAGATCGATAAATTGATGGTACGTGAACTGCGCAAAGTGATTCGACTGGACGACTGGACGATTCACGAGCGTTGGCATGGAATCTATGGAAAGTCGACTGAGTTCCCGGTGATTGAGCGCGAGCCCGAGTCGCAGGTGCATGCTTGCGTTGGAACTGGTGGGGCAGGGATGACGATGGCGTTCGGATTGGCTGAGCGCGCGTGGCAACGTTGGATGGGAGATTGCGAAAGTGCAGGCTAAGTTGAATTTTCTCAAAGCGGTTGTGTTTGATTGGGCGGGCACGGTGATCGATTTCGGCAGTTGCGCTCCTGCTGCGGTGTTCCAAAGCGTGTTTCGTTCGCGAGGAATTAACATCACTGCCGAACAAGCTCGCGAGCCGATGGGCATGGCGAAGCGCGAGCACATTGCCGCGATCGCTCGGATGCCTTCTGTTGCTGCGGCGTGGAATGACGCAACCGATCGCGCGTTTACGGAAGCGGACATCGATTCGATTTACCAAGAGTTTCTGCCATTGCAAAAAGCGATTCTTGGTGATTACTCAACGCTGATTCCAGGGGCTGCGAAGGCGGTTGCACAGTGTCGCGAGATGGGATTGAAGATCGGTTCGAGCACTGGGTACACGCGCGAGTTGATGCAAGTCGTTTCGGGTGCGGCGCGACCCCAAGGCTATGAACCCGATTGCGTGATCTGCGCCGAAGACGCGCCTCGCGGCCGGCCTGCACCCTACATGCTGTTTGAAGCGGCGAAGCGGATGGACGTGTATCCGATGTGGGCGATTGTCAAAGTGGATGACACGCCGGTCGGAATCGAAGCGGGCCGCAATGCAGGTTGCTGGACAATCGGCGTGACTCGGACTGGCAATTGTGTCGGAAGAACTGAAGCGGAATTGGCTGAACTATCCAGCGACGAAGTGCAATTGCTGTGTGAAGCGGCGAAGATGAAATTGCAGGAAGCCGGTGCGCACTTCATCGTCGAATCCGTCACCGAAGTTCCTCAGTTGCTTGTGGCGATCGACCAGCTCGCGGTGCAGGGCAAGTTGCCGATTTAGGCTGGTACCTATTCGGCTCATCGCGATTGAAGTCGCCCTATCGCGTCGCGTATGCAACGTGCATCAACGTTTAGGTGTTGTAATGCGTTCGATTCCGAGTGGCGGGTAAGTGGCCTGCTGCTATCATGGAACGAGGAGACATAATAATGAGCCGACCCATTCAATCATCCGTTGACCGAACGGTTAGCGACATTACACCGAAGCAACGTGACGCCATCGAGGAATTAGTCGGGGGTGATCTGGCCCCGGATCAACGCATCTTCGTTCTAGCGTATCGCCCCGGAGGCTTACCTTCGGATGCGGATAAATCAGCAGCTCGTAAACGGATCGAGGAGCTACTCAGCAAGGCGCATGAGAACGCTAGCCAGCAAGATGTGACTACTTCCGAGATTGAAGCAGCCATTACTGAGGCGATTCAAAGCAACGACAAGTAATGGCAAGAATCGTTCTCGACACTAACATCATCGTTCGTGCGGTGGCGACTCCCACAGGATTAGCTTCTGAACTTCTAAGTCGTGCGATCTCAGACCAAAACCTACTTTGCACTTCCAACTATATGCTCGCTGAGTTGGACCGCGTTCTTCACTATCCACGATTTCGCAAAATCCATGGTCTACCGGATAGCGACATTGATGACTTTGTTCGGTCCATTCAGCAGGTCGCCCACGTCATCGAGGTGGATATCGCAAAAGCCATACGCGTCACGAGAGACAAGGATGATGATCCAGTGGTCGAAACTGCACTCGGCACCAGGGCAGATTATCTATGCACTGTCGACAAGGATTTGCTAACAGCGGGCGTGGTCGAACATTGCAAGGCGCACAACGTCGAAGTAATTAGCGATGTTTCCCTTATAGCAATTCTTCGTGAGCAAGATAAAAAATGAGCTCATTGGCGTATGCCTGCGAGTCACGGACTTTATCGTAACTCATACAGGCGAAGTGTACCGAGAAGCTAGCAAAGCTGCTGGTGGCGTGCGGAGATTGCAGTCGCGTGCTAAGTTAGAATGTTGGCGGAGTTAACTTTGAAACGATGAACGCTTTTGACTTGGCGAACGAATGAGTTTCGATATGCGATTGGTTTTGGTTGTACTGGCTGTACTGTTCTCTTCGGAAACGCAGTTGATTGCCCAGGTTTCGTTACCACCTGGAGCGATTGATACACGCGTAGCTCGGGCGGTTGAAGGGATTCCGTTCGGTGTGTTTTCGATCGATGTTCCGCTTCCACCGGGCTTTGATTCCGATGCGGTTCGCGTGCTGGTGCAGGACTCACAAAATCGAATTTTTTATCCGGCGGTTAATGTTCGCACTGTTGAAGTTGTTGAACAGCAGCAGGCCGCAGGTGGGCGTATCATTGGTGGCGGAGCGCTCGTGGATCGATTGCGGAATGCGATTCGTGGGAAAGAAAAGCGACAAATTCCAGTTGCGGTTCAAGTTACCGCGCTATTCCGTGGCGCCGGACCGTTGGACGTGCAGCTTGTCGGCGACATTCAGCAGCGGATGACGGTCCAGCCGGCTCGCGATCCGGTGGCGCATCAAACGATGCTGTCAGACTGGTGGGGCGAATACTTGTTGGCAGCTAAGAGAGCCGTGGAGGCAGGCGATCATCCAGCGCTGGTCCAAAAGTATTTGACGAGCATGTTAGCGCGGCGGTTTGGATTGGAGTATGTGGACCTCGATCCGCCCGACCCTGAAAAGAAACCGCTCGCCCAGCCACTCGACACACTTGCATTGTTGGCTGCGATCGAACCGCTGCGCGATGAAATGCT
>JBGSJB010000111.1:0-4323 GCA_041742175.1 Pirellulaceae bacterium | reverse complement strand
ACAATCATATCGATGAAGCCGAAGGTGGTTGGCAAACGATCGCTCCATCGGCAGTGGCTTTTGGCGGCAACTTGAATAAAGTGCCCACAGAAATGTCGCTCGAAGATATAGCGCGCGTCAAAGCGGACTTTGTAACTGCGACCAAGCGCGCGCTGGCGGCTGAGTTTGAGTACCTGGAAATTCACTTCGCGCACGGCTACCTTGCCCATGAGTTTTATTCGCCGCTATCGAATACTCGGACAGACCAGTACGGTGGCAGTTTTGAAAATCGCATTCGTTTCATGATGGAAACGTTTGCAGCAGTGCGCGACGTGTGGCCTGAGCGTTTGCCACTGACCGCGCGAATGTCGGTGACGGATTGGATTGAAGGCGGCGTGACTTTGGAAGAATCCATCGAAGTCGCGCGTCGCTTGAAAGCTGCGGGACTCGATTTACTGGACGTCAGTCACGGTTTTGTCGTGCCAGCGGTGAACATGATTCCATGGGCGCCTGGCATGATGATCGCTCCAGCGGGACGGGTTCGACGCGAAGCAGATGTGGCGACGACGACAAGTTGGATGATCACAGAACCGCAGCAGGCAGAAGATGCATTGCAGGCTGAGCACCTCGACATGGTGATGTTGGCTCGCGAGTTGTTGCGGGATCCCTATTGGCCTTATCATGCCGCCAAAGCGCTGGGTGCGGAAGTTGCAACGACGATTCTCCCAGTTCAGTACGCTCGTGCTGTGCAATAAGAAGTCCCGCTTAAGACTTAGGATCCAACTGCAGGTGTCGGCGACAAATGCGGTCCAGGCGAGGGAAGGTTCAACCGCGCTAGCACATCAGTTACAGCCTCTCTTGCTTCGTCCTTCAGATCGATCGCTAAGATCGAAGGGTGATGAAGCGAGACGTACTGAAGAAACGTCCACAGACACAGCGTCCGATCACCGCAGATTCGATGAATTTCGCAAAGTACTGAGCTAAGTTCCTGCAGCTTCTCGCGCGGAATGCGATGGTCGCTAAACGCGATATCCAGTCCAATGTTACCTGTCGCTGGCGCTTCGCAAGTTGAACATGGCACTAAGGCTCCGCACTTTATATCGCCGCAATTAAGACACATTGCCCAGGTCATAAGAACCTCGCTCGGTGTGCTATTGGAGATGGTTTCGCAGTTGTCCAACCAACGTGGAACTGCACCTCTCCAGTTCAATTGTAATATGGCGTTTGCAAGTGCGCTCCTGTTTGCGGATAACTTTTTTTACGAAAAGTACGCGAAGCGATGTGATGCAGCACGCAGTAAGTCATCTTTTACTGCGCATCAGGTTCGTTATGTTGAGGCTTGTTTGTTCGCTGAGCGTTCGCGAACTTCGCATCCACTAATACGTGACGGTGACGAAAATGATACTGGCAACGATTGATCAAGCGATTCGCTATGCAGACTGCCATCAAGGTCTTTCGCGTGGCTTCGAATTTCTGCAGACTACAAACTTGATGGACTTAGCGGATGGGAAACATGAGATCGATGGCCCGCGTCTGTTCGCTATCGTCGCGCATGACGTTGGCCGCGGACGCGATGGTGCGTTCTTGGAGGCGCATCGCAAGTACATTGACATTCAGTTCGTTGTCAGTGGCGATGAAGTGATTGGTTGGCAGCCGTTAGCCACGTGCCAGTCGGTAAAGCAACCTTACGAGCCCGACACCGACTTGGCGTTCTTTTTAGATCGACCGCAGAGTTGGTTTGCGCTGCAGCCGGGCTCGTTCGCGGTCTTCTTTCCCGAAGACGCTCACGCGCCGCTGGCGGCGAACGGTCCGGTGCACAAAGTTGTGGTGAAAGTCGCAGTTAACTGACCTTGTGCGCTGTGAATGCCGCCCAAACCACACCCTTCGCAAAGCCTCAGGGCGCGCCACCCAACCGCAATCAACTGACTTACGACTTGATGTGCTGAGGCGGCGGTTACAGCCGAACCCAGTCCTTTGCGAAGGCGACGTGCGGTGCATGCGCGCCGATCTTCGAATTGGCGACATGCGGCATCCAGATAGCGCGGTCGACCAAGTCGATCAGCGCGTGGGGATCGATCGGTTGCAGCAGACTGTAGACTCCGCCGTGTGCATGCAATCGAACTTGCCAATCGGAGGTCAATTGCGGTACCAGAAAGATCACTGGAACATCGCGAGTTTTCTCAAGTGACCGCAATCGCTGCGCGAATTCGCATCCGGCGTTCAGTTCGTCGATGGCCAATACAATTAAGTCGAGCTCGTTTTCGTCGATAGCTTGTTTGGCGATCTCTTCGGTCCGCGCTAGCAATGCGCGATACCCCTGCATGTTCATGATTGAGGCGACGGCAGTCAACATAAGCGGATCGCTATCAACGACAAGAATCGTAGCAGCCACTTGGTCGAAGCGACGATTTTCCATGCTTAGCTCGATCTACAAACACTTGATTCAGACTTGCGAGACTCTGCGGGGCCTCAGCGAATTATGCATGCAAGTCGATACCTGCACCGCTGAATGCGTTCATCGCTGTTGCGGGTTTTTGAGTCAACGCCAATTGAGCGGATCGCAGTGCAGCGATGCGGCGATAGTCGGTCTGCGTACCGTTTGAACGTTCGCCGTAGTGGCTCGAATTCGGTTGGCCGTTGGATTGCTGACTATCGGTTTGAGCGAAAGTTGCATCGCCGCCGTTCTCGGTCACCTCGACTTGGAACTTTGTTACGTCGAAACCCTGATCAGCTAGTCGTTGGCGCAGTACTGGCAAGTCCGCCATGATTGCGTCGCGGGCTGCAGTGGTTTCCGTTGAGAGCTTAGCAGCCATTGATCGGCCTTCCATGCGCACTTGCACCGTAACCGACCCCAAGTGTTCGGGGTGCAATCGCAAGTTGATGGTGCCGCCTTCGGCTGAGATGCGATTGAAGCTGCGCGCGATGCGCTGAATCACTCGCACGCGTTCCTGCTGCGAAACCTGCGGCTGATCAATGCCTTCTGTCGAGTCGGCCTTCGCTGCTTTCGTACCAACAGTTCGAGTCGGAGTTGTTGGTCCCAAATTAGTTGATTCAATCGCAGCGGTTGTTGAGCGTTCGCTTTTTGCTGCTGCAATGGCTGCTGAAGCGTTTGGCGCGGTCGGCGCGATGGCGGTTGGCGGAGCGGTCAGCACTGGCGCCGTAGACTGTGTGGCCAACGTTGAATTGTCGGCGGCTGGTTGCGATGCGGCTTCTGGCGACAGGCTTGCTTCATTCGCAGGGACCGTTGCTGTCGCGCGATCTTGGATGTCTCCTAAACGCGGTGGCACACTTTGTTCATGTACAGCTTCCGAATCGGATTCAGTGGCTTGTGGATCGCGTTCGAACCACTTCTCTCGATGATCGCCGCTTCGATCGCCACTCGCATCCTTTTCAGCGACGGGAAGCTGAGTTTGATCGGCGGTTCCTTGCGAATCTACTTGCGTCTCGTGCTGGGACGCTTCTTTAACTTTCTCTTTCGTTTGGCCTGTCTGTTCGATTGTGCTTACGTTTTCCTGCGAAGAAACCTGCTCATCAGCGTTGCTTTTTCTGGTCCGTTCACGGCGCACAAGCGATGTATCGTCGGGCTCGGTACGTTCGGTAGACTGTGTCACAACCGCGTTCTCGGCAATGGTGACGGTCTCGGTCGCAACGTTAGAGTCGAGCGCGAGCGCAACTGGATCGCTGGCATCAGTTGATTCGAGCTCAACAGCCGGCTTGAGCGAATCGGGAGTGTCCTTCGGAAGATCGCAGAGTTCGTCACAATGGACTTTGTCTGTTGTCGAATCGGCCGATTTTTCGCTTTCCTGAGTAGCGTCTGCCTTTACATCCAAAATCGGTGCAACTGGCACGAGCGACGCTGGGGCGATTGGCGTTGAGTCCGCAGCCTGCTCTTCTTCAACTGGAGGAGAATCCTCTTCATCGTCGTAACGCTCGGGGCGTTCTTCACTCGCAGGAGCAGCCTTCTCGGCTTCGATGCTTTCTTTCGGGGGTGGCTGGACCGTGAAATTCAAGCTTAACAGTTGCTCGAACAGTTCGCTTTGCGCATTGACTTCGTTGGCGGCACGACTTTGAAACCCGTGCGAAGCCTGAAATCGATTACGCTCAAGCGGCGATGCTACCGAACCGTCCATACTCACGTCCCCCCGGACAGTATGTGTTTTGGTCGTACTGCACGGAACGTTTGGCGTGGACGAACTACGAAGTTGCAGGTTGTTGAGTACGTGCTTGTTCGATCAGCCCAGCGGTCGGTTCACCCTTGCGCAGTTCTCTGAGAATTTCGTAAAGCTTTTCCGATTCTTCGGGCTCGAGAAACTCCCCCAAGATCTTTTTCGATTTATCCGGAGG
>JBGSJB010000110.1:0-11943 GCA_041742175.1 Pirellulaceae bacterium | reverse complement strand
GGTTGAGATAATCGGCCAGCCTGGTTTCCCTGTGATCATGACCAGCTTCCACGATGACACGGTCGGTGCGGGTCTTCAGCCCGACGGTACTCCGCAAACGGACACAAACAATAATGGCATCGCCTCGGTGCCGCGACCTTCTGATTGGCGAAGCATTGTACTGGATCAGAATTCGAATGATCGCAATGTCGCAACCATAATGGAGATTGAGTCCCCGACTTCGATTGCACCAGGATTTAACAGTACGACGAACACGGCCCAGTTCTTGGGCGACTTGGCGAGCCGACCGACCGCGAGCGATGAGAACATTCGCTTGGGCTTTGTGGTTCAAGGTGTGCTATCGCAACCAGGCGATGTCGATGTTTACAGCTTCACCGGTGAAGCGGGCACTGAGGTTTGGTTCGATGTGGACAGCACCACACACACGCTCGACACCGTGATTGAGGTGCTGAATTCAAGCGGTCAACTACTAGCGCGCAGCGACAACAGCACAGCTGAAACGCTCGATCCGAGCTCGATTACACGCACAGCGTTGATCAATCCAACGCTAGTCAATCCGTTGCCGAGCCAGGTCAATGGCGACTTGCGCAGACACGCTAGCGGTTTGCTGAAGGAAGACGGCACGACGAATCCTCTCGATGCGGGCTTGCGAATGGTTCTGCCGGGCAATGCGGGCAGTCGCAGCACCTATCACTTCCGCATTCGCAGTTCGAGCACGGACATTGAGAACTTCAATGCCGGTCTGACCAGCGGTAGCTACGAGGTGCAAGTACGCATTCGCGAAGCTCAAGAGAATCCGGGTTCGACGGTGCAGTACGCTGACATTCGCTACGCGACAAACGGCGTTCACCTGCGGGGGTTGCCTAAACACTCACCGCTCTTGGGTGAATTCCAAGAGGACGAATCTTCGGCTGGCGGTTCGTTTAGCAACAACGATATCACAGGCACGAATGTTAATACTGGTGGCGTGCTTGGAGCCCGTGATCAATACCTCGGCAACTTGTTGAATACGGACCGCGGCACGATCAGCGTGGGCGGCGAGCTGGCTTCGGCTGGCGATTTGGATTTCTATCGCTTTGAAGTCAATTACACGAACCTGTTGGTCAACACAGTCGCGGGCGCAACGGTTACGGAAGTTGAGCCTAACAACTCGATCGTTGGTGCTCAGAATTTGGATAATGAAGCTTGGCAGCTGGTAAACAATGCTAACGTGCTGAACAGCACCACGCGACCTTATGTGATTATCGCTGGAACCGGTGATGGCAGCTTTGACTACTACACGTTTACTGTTCCGAACGCTGGTGCGGTCGGCACGTTTGATATTGATGCAGCGAATTTTGATACGGAGCTGTTCTTATTTGACGGCGCGGGCACGCTGCTAACGTTGAATGATGACGCGGTTATCTTGGATCCGGGAAGCACAAGCGCGCTCGATTCATTCATAACATTCACATTCCCTTCAGCCGGTACTTATACAATCGGTGTAGGGCGGTTCAATTCAGATGCGATCGGCGGAGCGATTACGGGAGCAGTGCCTCTTCCAGGCGACGTCTATCAGTTAAATGTTTCGATCGATGGCAAGTCGGGCACGGGTGGTGGCGCAGCAGTTCTTAGCGCACCGGTTGTGTTCGATATTGACTACGCAGATGGTTTGAATCGAGCTGATACGTCGCTTTCGGTCTTCCGAGTTACTGGTGTTCCGGGTGCCGAGCAATATCAGTTGGTGATGTTTGCTGAAGACAGCAACATTGCTGATGATCAGAGACGACCTTTGACATTGACTGATCTTGAAGACTTCAGTCGCGGATCGGTGGGCACGAGAGATCCGTTCATCGGTACGGCGGCATTGACGGCCGGTACCTATTCCGTTGCCGTTTCATCCGCCAGTCGCCTTCCAGCGGTTTTGTCCAACCCGCTGACACGACGTGAGCCGATCAACTCGGTGATTCGCGTTGCAGATGAAGGATTTGAAACCGCGGTTTCGAATGCTGTGGCTGGCATTCCAACAGTTCCGCGGCTCTTTGATCGGGACTTTGTTGGAACCGGCACGAACCTCTGGCGTCGTACGACGGACACGGCTCCGGGGCATAAAGCAGCTAGCGTCTTCAGCTTCAATGGCGCTGGGATGACTCAACCGGGCGGCGCTCAAGGCGACTTGGTTTCGAACAGCTTCAGCCTTGGTGGCTACTCGGCCGAAGATCAAGCGAGATTGTATTTCAGTTACAACCTTGCGAGTGAAGCCGGCGATAACTTTGAGGTCTTAGTTCGTACTGCGACAGGCGATGTTTCGATCGCCTCGAACTCAACCGCTTTGACCAACGGTGGAGGTTGGCGTCAAGCTCGTTTGAACTTGGCACAGTTCGCTGGACAAACCGACTTGCGATTGGTTTTCCGATACAACACCAACGGCGCGAACGGTAGTGCGGCGTCTGGAGTGTCGATCGACGACATTATCATTGGTTTCGCGGAACGCGGTGAGTTGGTCTTGAACGCGCCAGCCGGTGCAACGTTTGCGGGTGCCAACGTTCCTCCGAATACAACGTTGACTGGTCAGTATCAATTGGAAATCCGCCAAGGCGAAAGCTTTTTCACGGCTTCTCCAAGCGGTTTGATTCTAGACACCGCGATGGATACGAATGACCGCCAAGCCGATGCAGTGACCTTGGTTGCTCCTGAGGGCCGTGAGCTTGCCGATGGCGATAAGTTCATACTCGGCGATGCGGGCAATCAGTTGACGTTTGAATTCAACAGCACTGGTGGCGTCACACCAGGTAACGTGGCGATTGCGTTCACCGCCACGGATGCCGACTTTGTGATCGCTCAGCGTATTCGCGATGCGATCAATGATCCTGGTGTGCAAGCTCGAATTAAAGTTCGCGCTGCGACGACGGGCGGTGTGACTTCGGGAACAGCCAATCGCGACAACCGCGTCAATTTGTTCGGGCAAGTTTCGGGCAACATGGTTGAGTTCAGTCGACCGCCTCTAACAGTCGAGAATGCCACGACCGACGCTAACACGCTTCGCAATACTATTTTTGGCAATGGCATTACTGCAACTCAGCCAGCGATCTATACCGGTGGCACGCAGTCCGCCGCTGTCGTCAATTTCAATGGCGAATCGGGTGTCATGCTTTCGACCGGTCGCATCGCTGATGCGTTGCCAAACAATCTTTCTGATAACTCGGGCTCGATATCAAGCGGTGCTGGCGATCTGGCAACGGACCTGGCATTGGGCGTAACGACCACTGATTCAACCGCCTTGGAAATGGAGTTTCAGTTCGGTGATGGTACGATTGGTGGTGACTTGTTCCTGGAACTTCGCTTTGCGTCGGAAGAATACAACGAGCAGTTGGCTCGCGACGTCGTGGCGGTTTTGGTGGATGGAGTCAACATTGCTTTGGTTCCGAACTCGGTCAATCCGATCAACAGTGGATCTATCAACTCGACAACCAACTCATTGCTGTACTTCAACAACGATCCGAGCGACGGAGGCAGGTATTTGCAACAGACTTCGTTGGACGGATTCACGGCTTCGCTCCAGCTTAGCGCGCTCGGCCTTTCCGCAGGGGCTCACACGCTTCGCATCGTCGTTGCGGACACAGTAAATCAACTGACGGATAGCGCGATCTTTATTCGAGCCGCTTCGGTTGGTACGACCACACGTCAACGCACTTTCGGTGGCATTCAAGCGATCTACCACAATGGCAACAGCGATCAAAATACTAATCGCGATCAGGGCCAAGTGCTGATCCAGAACAACTTCATTCGCTATTCACGCGACTATGCAGTTGTTACCGAGGCCGGATCGCGTCTTCAGGATCCTCGCGATTTGTTGTCCAATATAGCGCCTAACATGGCGGGCAATAACTTCCTAGCCATGTCGAATATTCCAGCTTTGGCAGGCAATTCCCCGGGCGCGGTGCGTAACTTGCGCGAGATCAATGACGCTCAGCTTGGTGGCATTAGTACCGGGATCATCGTTAGCAATAACGTGATGGAAAGCGGTGGTTTGGGTGGTGTTCGTATCGCCGGTGAAAATCCGATATACATGATCACCCCTGCGTTCATGCCTGATCCGTCCACTGACACCCCACCGTTAATTTCGACTGACGCAGCGACAACATCAAACACCAATCCGGCAGACCACTTTGGCTCGTTCGTTGATGACCGCGATCTGCTTGTGATTGACGCGGGGCGTACGCGGGTCCAGTTTGAGTTCGAGGACATTGCGGGCGCAGGAACTGGCACTCCAACGTTCGGTAGCGGTGCGGTTCAAGGTAATAACTGGGATCCAGAAAGCACTCCAATTTATTACCGTGAAGACGGTGGCGCGCAGTATCTGCGACTTCCGAATACGTCGCCCGGGTACAGTGCGTTGGAGCTGTTGCAGTCGATGCGAGATTCCATCTTCGGAAGCATCTTGGTCACGAACGGAACTACCGAGAACATTAGGGCCACAGTTGCCCCCGCGTTGACAGGCCGCCTTTCTGATCGAATTACAGGTAATCCGGGTTACATCAATTTCTATCTATCGCCCGCCTTGTACCTTGAGGGCGTCAGCAATATTAACTTTGTAAACCGAAATGGCGGTGGAAATCCGTTTGACATTCGCCGGGTCGACGTGGCTGATACGCCACAGTCTTTTGTGCGTGTGGTCAACAATACGATCTACGGCAACGACGGTCGCGCAAGTTTCTCGCCAGACACGACGGTTAGCGAGCCGAACGACACGATTACAACCGCGGTCGAGACATGGCAAGGTACAGCTCACAATCCAGTTTCATTCACAATGAATGCAGCGATTGGTGATAGCTCTCAATTCCAAGCGCCAGCTTCGCACGACGTCGACTTGTACAAGTTCAAGTTAGAAGTGGGCGAACGCGTGCAGATCAATATCGATACACTCGATCCCAATCCAGCGTTGGGGCTCGATTCAGTGCTTCAGATTTTTGATGCGAGCGGACGACCGCAAGCGTTCTTCGATGCTGCGACCCAGCAGATAACGACGATTAGCGACAACACCGCTGCGCCTGGTGAAACCGCTCGACTCGATCCTTACATCGACTTCACAGCAACGAAGTCAGGCGTTTACTACGCAGCCGTTAGTGCGAAGGCCAACGAGAACTTCGACCCGTTATCGTTGGGCAATCGCGTTAATGGGACTTCGACCGGTTTGTACACAATCAACTTAAGCGTGCTACATCCGCAAGACTTTACGATTACCGTTCAAGATCAGTCAGCTTACGCGGACGGCGAAACGTTCACGATTTTCCAAGTTGCCGATCTGCCTAATTCGACCAGCAACTCGAGGACGTTCGAATTTACTCGAACCGGTGCAGTGGCGGCAGGCAACATTCCGATCCAGATTTCGGCCGAGTATCGCGCGCCGGATGTGGCTCGCGCCATCGCTGGAGCGATCAACGGAATCAATAGTGGTGGACCCGTTTTACCGAACCTTCAATCGCTCCCGAACGGAGCATTCGGGACAGCCAGTCCGCTGGACCCTGTGTCGGCCGAGGCGCTGGGAGGCATCGACGGTGTTGAGGCTGGACTGCAATTGTTCCCACGTCGTAACGACGGTTTGCTGCCAACGCATTCATCCAATGGTATCGGCCACGATCTGCAAGCCTCTGGAGTGCTTTCGAATACTTCTCGCGGTGATGGAACGACTGAGCGATTTGTAGTTGTCAAGAACGCAGCTTATATCGTTAGCAACGGCAACATTTTGGTCGATCCCGACTTCAATGCCGACAACAACCTCGATCAGTTGCTTCCAGAGACGGGCGTATTGGTTTCAGAAGGTGCAAATCCAACATTGATGAATAATGTTTTCGTCAACGTTCAGACACCGATTGTGCGTGAAGAAACACGAGTCGCCAGCACGCAACCTGCCTTCGGCAATCGCAACCCCGTTGATTTCAACACTGGGATCAATGTGCATCCGAAACTGGGCGAAGTCATTATCGGTGGATCGATCTATCAGTACGCTGAACCGCGAGTCGCCAACAATCGACTTGGCTGGGGTATTGAAGCATCCCCGACAAACTTGCCGAACACAGGTTTGGACTTCAACACAACAGTGCCAGCGGGAGTTCAGATTTTCGTTGATGCTCAAGGAAGTCTGTTCCTACCTGCCCAGAACTCACCGATTATCGACAGCAGCCTGGACTCGCTGGAGGAGCGCGAAGCGTTTAAGACGATCAAGCAAGCTATGGGCATTGCTCTGTCACCGGTAAAGGCTCCATCACGCGATGCGACTGGGCAGCTTCGAGTTGACGATCCAAGTGTGGCACCACCAAGCGGCTTGGGTGCGGACGTGTTCAAGGACCGCGGCGCGCTTGACCGAGCTGACTTTGTTGGTCCATCGGCTCAATCTGTGCGACCTTTGGATAACGACTCAGGAAACGTCGACACCGATAAATCCGTATCGGTGATTCAACTGTCTGGCGGCGTCTATCCAGAATTCCGTATTCAGTTGGTGGATGGATTCGAAGTTGCCGATCCGTTCCCAGGTATCGGTATCGACGATTCGACCGTGGTTGGTCCGCAGATCGACGGAGTGCGATTGACGGGTGCAGCCGTGACGTTGTTCGAGAACGGGCGCGTGCTGCAAGAAGGCATCGACTATCGATTCAGTTACGATTCAACGACCAACGAAGTCATCCTGACACCTTTGGCTGGTGTTTGGAAAGACGGTCGCGTTTACGAAGTTGCAGTCAACAACAAGAATCGTTTTGTGTTGACAGCTCCAGCGGGAGATCAAGTTGCCGATGGCGATTTGTTCACGATCACCGACAGCAATGGTGGCGTGGTCTACTACGAGTTCGACAGTGGTTATCGCTTGCAGGTACCGCAAGGTTTAACGTTACTGATTCCTTTGGCCGGCGGAGCGACTGGAGGTATCGCTGACGGAGATCGGTTTACGATCAACACTGGCACACAAGTGATAACTTTCGAGTTTGATCGCAACGGCAACTTCCTAGCTGGCAATCGTCCTATTCTGTTTGCTCAAGGTGCGAGCCAAGATGAGATGGCGGCCAGTGTCATCGCTGCCATCCAGGCCTCCGGATTGCCTGTAACGCCGCGATTGTTGTCGGAGGGACGAGTGTTCTTGGGCGCCGAAGCCGGCGTGCAGTTGGACACGACTTTCACCACGATCAATCAACCTGCAACCACATTAGCCTTTAAGATTCCTGCTTTGGGACCACGTCCAGGCGGCATCGTCGAAGGCCAAACGTTTACTGTCAGTGATGGTCGACGCACGGTTACGTTCGAATACGATACCGACTCGGTTGTTGCGGCAGGCAACACTCCGCTCGATTTCCGCGGTGCTGCTACGGTTGCTGATTTGGCTCAATTGACCAGCATCGGAATTGCGAACAGCGTATTGAATGTCAATCCTCAAGTCGTTGGTACAGATTTGGTCTACTTGGGGTTAAGTCCAAATGGTAGCGCGACGGTAGGCAGCTCCCGCTTGTCGTTGCTCGGTTTAGCTCGGACATTGACCGATGGGCAGGCGTTCACGATTTCGACTAACTCGGTAACGCGCACATTTGAGTTCACTCGTGACGGGAACGTAGCAGCTGGAAACGTTTCGATTCCAGTTAGCGTTACAGATACGCAGGACGAGATCGGTGCGAGAGTCGCTGCTGCGATCGCTGCTGCCGGATTGGGGCTGACACCGACGCACATCAGCGACGGCAACATTTCAGTGGGCGGACAAGCGTCTGACATTATCAATGTTTCCACCGCTCCATCGCTGGGCTTGTTCGGCAGACCTGGAGTTCAAAGTCGTACGCGGCTTGAGATTTTTGGCCCACTGCTGCTGTCGGTTCCATCACGCGGAGCGGCCGACATTCCGGACAATTCGACATTCCGCGTTACGAATAACAACCTTACCGTTGTCTTTGAATTTGATCGCAACTTCAGTGGTGCTTCGCAGCCGGGCAACGTTGTTATCAACTACAACCCGCAGAATACCGCTGCTGATATTGCCACAGCGATAGCGGGTGCGATTAGCAGTACTGGGCTTGGCATTAACCCTGTAAACTTCGGCAACGGAACGTTAGGGTTGGGATTGTTGCAAAGCAATCAGGTCCAAGTACTGACCAGCGGATTGACAACGACTCGCGGCGTTGTGAACGACGGTGAAACGTTTACTATCAGTAACGGCACGCTGGCGGTTACGTTTGAATTCGAAAACGTAACGGTTGGTAACGGCTTTACGCCAGGTAACGTTCCGATCCTGTTTAGCGCGACTAGCACACCTGATTCGGTCGTGCAAAGCATGAAAGCGGTGATCGAAGGATCAGGCTTGGGACTGACAACCGATGTGCTTCCTAACGGTGTGCTGGAACTTAACGACACGCCGCTATTCCAAACCGATTCACGCGGTGCTCCGACGCTGATTAAGTCGGGAGTGCCTGGCGGTGCGAACGCAGTCTTCTTCGTGGAAGACGCTAACTTCACCGGCGCTGACATGATGCGCGCGATCGTGGAAGCGATCAACACTTCGCCGAACACGCCTTTGTCAGCCATGACCCGTGCCGGCGATACGCTGTTCGTCGAGAATGCGGTTTCGGTTAGCTCTGAGATCGACAACTTCTTCTTGCGTGGTGTGTCCGATTTGGCTGGCAACTTGCTGAAGCCAAACCGCATCAACAACGAAACTCAGTTTACGATTTTGATGCCTGGTGTTCAGTTGGATTACGGCGATACGCCTGATCCGTTTACCACCACTGACGGACGCTATCCAACCAGGCACGAAAACGATGGAGCTCGCCACGTATTGAGCGGTACATCGCAGATTCTGTTGGGCAGCACTGTGACGGCTGAGTCTGATGGTCAACCAACTCCGCTGGCCAGTGGTGATAGCGGTGATGACGGTGTGACGTTTGATTCAGCAACTTTGCCGAACCGCGGCTTGTTCAATCGCCATATCACTACAAGTATCACCGTTTCGTTGTCCAGTCCCGGTTATGTTGATGCCTGGATCGACTTCAATGCCGATGGTGACTGGGATGATCCAGGTGAGAAGATCTTGGATGCAGTTCGATTCAACAGCACTGAGTTGATTCGCACTTTCGAAGTGACGGTACCTGCGAATGCACCGATTCCAGTCGGACCTACAACGACCTTCGCACGCTTCCGATCGAGCAGCACCGGCGGGTTGATTCCAACGGGTTTGGCTGTAGATGGAGAAGTTGAAGACTATGCAGTCACGATTGTTCCTGGGACTCCACCCACCGCAGTCAATGATGTCTTTACGTTCAACGAAGACAGCACCTTCACGACGACGGATGCCAGTGGCAACGCGACTCCAGGATTCTTGATTGACGACGGTATCGCCGCTAACGATCAGGATCCTGAAGGTGGCGTGCTCGGCGTCGAACTCTTGACTTTCCCTCAGCATTCGCAGCAATTCAATCTGAATTCGGATGGAACGTTTACCTACCGACCGATCGCGCACTTCAACGGCATCGACACCTTCACCTACCGCGTGAACGATGGTGTGTTGACGTCGAACAACATCGGCACAGTGACGATCAGTATCACTGCGGTCAACGATGCACCAATTGTTGTTGATGATTCGCTGTCGACCGATGAAGACACTGCGCTCGATATCGCTGAATCTACACTGCTCGCCAACGATTCGGCGGGACCAGCGAACGAAGCGTCACAGACGATTCGCATCACTGGAGTTTTGCCGATCAGTACTCAGGGCGGTACTGTTCGGTTGGAGAATGGACGAGTCATCTATACGCCGCCATCCGATTACAGCGGTCCTGATTCGTTCACTTACACCGTTACGGATAATGGTACTACCGGCGGATTGGCTGCGCCTCAAAGCGCCACTGGCGTGGTAAACTTGATGGTGTTGGACAAGAACGATGCACCGATCACGGTGCCGAAGTTTGGCGTAACGCAGGAGGATGTATCGGTTACCTTCACGACCGCTTCATTGATTGCTGGTGACCTGCCAGGGCCATCGAATGAAAGTGGCCAGTTGATTGCGTTCCGAGGTGTGATCGCCACGAGTACCAATGGTGGAACCGTTGTGGTTGTTGGCAACGAAGTTCGTTATACCCCGCCGGCCAACTTCAACGGCGATGATACGTTCTTCTACGAAGTTATCGATAACGGAACGAGCGGCCTGAATCCAGATCCGATGATTGGTCGTGGGACTGTTACGGTAACGGTGACTCCGGTTAACGACGCTCCGGTTGTGCGTACTCCGCCAATCGGCACGATCACGATGGAGGAAGATGAGGCAACGCGTGTTATCGACTTGAACACAGTGTTCTTTGACGCCGATATCGCCATCAACAGCGACTTTTTAACCTTCACGGTCCTAAGCGGTCATAACACGGCTTTGGTGACTCCAACCGTGAACGGCAACCAACTCAACTTGCAACTCGTTCCAGATGCGAATGGTACGACAACTATTCGAATTGAGGCACGGGACTCGACGAATCTGACGGTCGTTGGCACGGTGACCCTTGTTGTGACACCAAAGGCTGACGCGCCGCGTTTGGTACGGGCGTTGGAGGACATTGCCACCGACGAGGATGTGAGTCCGCCAAGCGTCAGTTTGACGCCGCTGTTCTTCAACGATCCGGACATTCTGAACGGCGACACGTTGACCTACGCCATCACCAGCAATTCGAACTCGTTGTTGGTGACGCCAACGGTCAGTTCGACAGGCGTGATGTCATTCTCACTGGGTCAAAACCGATCTGGCATATCGGTGATGGTTGTACAAGTCACTGATGCGAGCGGCCAGACTGCAAACGATACGTTTACGCTGACAGTAAGACCAATCAACGACGCACCGGTTGGAGTTGCGGATAGTTACACTGTGCCACGCGGCACGACGTTGACGACAACGGACCCACGCGGAGTGAACAGCAATGCTGCCGATGATGGCGTGTTAGCGAATGATACGGACACTGAAGGATCGACTCTGACTGCTCGGAAGATCACCGATCCAACGCACGGTACGGTTACTCTGAACAACGACGGAACGTTTACCTATGTGCACAATGGGTCGTCGCAACTGACCGATTCGTTTACTTACGTTGCCAACGATGGCACGGCAGACAGCGCGCCGATTACGGTGACGATCTCGATTAGTGCAGCACCTGCTCCACCGCACCAGAACCCGCTCGTGGTCGGTGGTGAAGATGGAGCAAGCGGGCATCGCGACGTAAATGCTGACGGATTTATTACTCCGATCGATGCGCTGTTGATCATCAACTTCCTGAATGCGAATGGAAGTAGGTCTGTTGTTGGCTTGCCAGCTCCGCCACCGTATCGCGATGTCAGCGGCGACAACTTCATCTCGGCGCTCGATGCACTGCTAGTAATCAACTACTTGAATTCTCGTAGTCGGTCTGGTGGGGGCGAAGGCGAGCTGCAAGGCGAGGGCGAGTTTGTTCAGTTGATGGCTCCGATCGATGTCGGACGCGGATTGAACGAGCCCATCGGCGTGCGGATGATGCAGTTGCCTGAGGGTGAAGTCTACGGACCACTACAGCCCGCAAAACTGGAAGACGGATATTTCAGCGAAATGGGGTCAGACGGCTGGGACATGGTCGACACAAGCTGGCTGAACGAAAAGAAGGCTGCAACGGAGAGTCAGGAAGTGCCGGTTGATCTAGCTTTGGCGAGCCTTCTGCCGGACCTAGATGAAAAAGGTTCGACATAAGTCGTGACAAAATTGAACGATCGATCAAAATCGACCCGTTAGGGAACATGCAACGCCGAAAAGGTGCCGACTGGTGCCTTTACGCCGTTTGCAGAGCTTAAGACAATTATTCCGCTTAGAGTTTTTTCATAATTGATGATCTGGAAGGTAAGTCGTATGGCTAGCCACCTTTTTTCCCGGCCCAACTCTGCCAAATTCGTTCTGCGCAATCGTTTGCGTCGAGTTCTACTCGAGT
Organism: Pirellulaceae bacterium; assembly: GCA_041742175.1. Taxonomy (GTDB): domain Bacteria; phylum Planctomycetota; class Planctomycetia; order Pirellulales; family Pirellulaceae; genus Aureliella. Next base: position 1 of record JBGSJB010000110.1, on the reverse strand, counting down.
C
>JBGSJB010000109.1:0-30594 GCA_041742175.1 Pirellulaceae bacterium | reverse complement strand
GATTTCCAACTCTAGCCCGTCAGCTAACCTCGTCGGCCGAGGGCAAAGCGTATTTGCTCTTACGGAAAACAGATATCTCAAGTCTGTTGGCGCAATTCCTTTCGGGGTCACTTTTATCGCAGCTCGCTGGCGAGCATTACGTCGTGTAGCCATCCTGCAAGTTTGTTTTGTGTCAACGCGTCATCTGAAGGCTGGTCGCGCAGGATCCTAAACGCTTGTCTTAACCCGGCGAACATGAAACGAATCATCGCAGCAGCTTGTGGCTCTGAATGCTGAACCGGAGATCGATTGTGAACATGGTAATGCACCTGTGGGCATTTATTTTTCCATTTGAGTTTCTTAAGCCAAGTTCGAAGCCGATGAGAAGTACTCCGAGTGGCGCGAACAAGGATGGCCAGGTAAATCGTGATGCAGTTCACGAAACCGATTCGCAAATAGCTGTCGATGACCAAGCTCATGCTGAGGACCGTGTCCATTCGGCTCCGATGTGGCACCGCATGCGACAGGCGACTGGAACGGTTTATGGTGACATCGGTACGTCGGTGCTTTACTGCGTAATGGAAATCACACGCGAGACGATTCTGATCAAGAACCATCATCTCGGAGATGAGCAAGCGGCTGCGTTAGTGAAAAGCGGTGGCGATCTGCTGAGTCGTAACGAGATCCTGGGCGGGTTGAGTTTGATTATCTGGGCTCTGCTCTTTCTGACGCTGAAATATGACCTGATGATCATGCGGGCCGATCATCGAGGCGAGGGTGGAACGTTCGCGCTGTGGAGTTTGCTCAAGGGTTATACGGGAAAGATCTTGGCTGGTTCGTTGGTCAGTTTCCTGGTCATATGTGCTGCTGCGCTTCTGTCCGCCGACGGCATTATCACACCTCCGATCAGTATGCTCGGCGCCTTCGAACCGCTTGGTCAGACTTGGTCAGTGATGGTGACTCTCGCGTGCTTAGTGGTGTTGTTCAAGATGCAGTGGCGAGGAACAAGCAAAGTTGGCGGTGTGTTTGGTTGGTTCATGATCTGCATCTGGTTTCCGTGGATTGCCTTGAAAGGTTTGCCATGGATCGCTGCGCATCCTGAGATATTTCTAGCGTTCAATCCGCTGTACGCGCTGCAGTTTCTACTGAGTTTTCCGTTTATCGGTGCGCTGGTTGTGTTAGGAGTTGTCGTTCTTGCAATCACAGGTGGCGAAGCGAAGTACGCTGACTTGGGGCACTTTTCTCAATCGGGAAGCACACCGCTGGAAGATGGCCAGAGCGCGCTGCCTATCAATTCAGGGCGTAGGCCAGTCATGTACTCGTGGTTTATGATCGTGCTGCCTTGTTTGTTACTTTGTTACGCGGGCCAGTCTGCTTATATGTTAGAGCATGGTGTCCCCGAGCGGGCGAATACGTTCTACGCGATCACACCAAAAGTTGGCATCGAATGGCTTGACCGCGGCATCAGCTTCAGTGACATGATGATCGCCGCGGTCGCTGCTATTATTGCTTCGCAGGCGCTGATTACTGGAATGTTCTCCATCGTCAAGCAAGCGACGGTGCTGGGCTTTATGCCGCGGTTCCGTGTGTTTCATACCGATTCGCACGGTGAAGGTCAGGTTTACATTCCGGCGGTGAATTGGGCGTTATTTGTTGGATGCGTGTGGGTCACGCTCGCGTTTCAAACTGCAGGTAATCTCGCCGCCGCCTATGGTGTCGCGGTGACGGGAACGATGGGAATTACCACGTTTATCTTTGCCTATGTCGCCTACTATCGATGGCGCTGGAACCTGGCTCTGGTGCTCGCGATATGCATTCCAATTTTCATTATCGACGTGCTCTTCTTTGTCGCAAACCTATTGAAGATCACCAACGGTGGCTACGTGCCGGTTGTCATTGCAGCGGTGCTGATCACTGTGATGATGCTTTGGCAATGGGGCCGTCGCGCGGTTGGTAAAGCTTTCTACGACTTCGGTGTACGCGAAGGTAAGAAGGTCGAATGGCTGGTTGCACTGCGCGATATGCTGGACGATCTTGAACTGACTATCGAGCAGAATCTGCCTGCAGCTCGGCTGCTGGTACAAGGTCGGCGCAAGTTGGTAGAAAGCGATCGTGCGGCGGTGTTCTTGTGTTCGCGACCGATTGTTTCGACTGAAGATAGCGTACCCGTCGTGTTGCGAGTTTTTCTGAAGAAGTATGGCGTGCTGCCAGCACAGATTGTCTTGATGCACGTCAACCAAAGCAGTGCAGCCACAATCAATCCTCGCGAGCGTTACTCGGTGAAGAAGCTGGGCAACGACATTCACTCGGTGACCGTTGGTTATGGATATATGGAGCAACCCGATGTGCGCCGGGCTTTACGAGACCTGCAACGACTGAAGATGCTGCCTGTCGCAGCGGATCGTTGGATTATCGAAGTGGGTGAAGAAGATATCATCATCGATCCGAGCTTACTTTGGTACAAGAAGATTGCAGTCATCGCCTTTGGGTGGATTTTGAAGATGTCGACACCGGCTCACAAGTATTTGGGGCTGGTCTACGATGCAGCCGTTTCGAAAGAGGTTGTGCCGGTTGTGTTCGCACCAAGCGGCGTGAAAGTTTCGCTGCCTGAGTTGGAGTTGATTCAGGCTTCGGTTCCCGTTCCGGAATCGACAGGCGGTTAGGCTTTGTGAAGGGCGTGGGGGAAGCAAAGAAACACAATCACGCTGTCACCAAGCGTGAAGTGCGTCAGCACGCGCGCTTCCTTCGTTGGTCGGATTATAACTCTCGACGCCAAGTCATCTCGTACTTCGCACGCCCTTCGAGCACGAGCACTCAGGGCGTGCCACCGGTGCCACCGGTGCCGCCCAGAAACGATTACTCTGAAATCCAACTGAAACAGAGCACCAGACCGGATTGACTGCGCAACCTGTCCGACACGCGAAGTGGAACGTTGGTTTGCCGCAGGATGGCAGTGTGTGTTGGATTGGGGCTGTTCAAAATCGCTGCTTTTTGTTTTCATTAAGTTCTTAACGAGAGCTCGCAGCCTAGGTTGTTACTTCTGAACGCAATTGCAATAACCTTAGAGAGGCTTGCTTATGGTTACCTCCAGTACTTCGTACGTTCACGTTGAGGACGCTGACGCTCCTTCGCGACTGTCGCCTGAGATCGTTGCTGAGCCGACGGACTTCGATGTTTGTTGGATTCGAGACGCAAGAAAGGCGATGCGCGACGCACCGATCGATTTCTTTGCAGTCAAACCGGCTCGTTATTGGTTCGACTTCCTTGTCTCGATGGTATGTGCATACACTTCGGCGACTGTATTCCTTGTCGCTAGCTTAGGCTCTGTCTATCAAGTGCTCGCATTTCCGATCGCTGTGTTCTGGCTCTACCGGCTTGGTTCACTCGTGCATGAAGTCTGTCACCTTGGTCAGCATGAAATGCCGGGGTTCAAAGCGACGTGGAACCTGCTGGTGGGAGTAATGACGTTTACGCCGTCGCCTTTCTTCACACGACACCATCGCGACCATCATAGCCAACGGTTGTATGGCACACCGGAGGACCCCGAATACGTTGCCAACGTACTGAAAAGCGGTAGCTTGCGCAGTTCACTGGTTTACGCTGCTGTGGTGATTGCTTTTCCGGTGATGGTGTTCCTGCGTTTTTTGCTGGTACCGTTCAGTTACCTGCATCCGCGTCTGAGGCAATGGACGTTAGAACGCGCTAGTTCATTGACGATGAATTTTCAATATCGCCGCAAACTCACTTCGGCTGACCGGCGTTCAATCGCGATCATGGAATGGTTGTGTTTTGTTCGAGCCGCGATGATACCGATCTCAATCGGCGTTGGATTAGCATCGTTCAGCCGCTTGCCGCTCCTGTACCTGCTTGGATTGACAACTTTAATATTGAATCAAATGCGGCAGCTTGCAGACCATCATTTCGAGGGAGACGGTTCGCGATCGGACGTCGAAGCTCACGTGATGGACTCCTGCAATTTCACTGGTCGCGATCTGCTGACCAGTTTGTTCTTTCCCTTCTCAATTCGCTACCACGCATTGCATCACCTATTTCCATCGTTGCCTTATCACAATCTGCGTCAGGCGCATTACTACTTAGTCGATGTGCTGCCATCGACATCGCGTTATCATGAGCTCGATGAGCAGAATTGGTGGAGCGTGGCGCGTGTGACGCTGTTTGGAAAGAGTTCGGCTTAGCTGTTCGAAGCCACCGCAGTCGTCATCAGGGCGCGTCTAGCTGTTTCAGCCCAGCGCCGAAAGGTGCGAGTATTCTTGTGAATGAGTCCTCGCCAAAAGCGATAATTGCGCCAGCTCGGTATCAATTGCACGGTAGGCGCCACCCAATCCATGGCCGCGATTCGAGCCGCCATCACTTTCGGATGCGAACCAAAAAAGGGCTCGCATGTTCGCAGATCCCATTCGTAATCTTCAGCCTTGAGCTCTTCGCCCGGCTTTATCTTGCGGCCATCGTACAAGCTGAGAAAGTAATCCATCTTCGCGGCCATGCGACTCGGCGGCTTCACATAACCGTAGTGATATACCCACGCACCCGTCGAAGCCGACTTGAGTTTGCGACCATCAACTTGAAATCCACATGCATCGCCGTAGGAGTAGATACCAATTCCAGGCCGCACAATTCGAACTTGCCGACGATAGGGCAGCGGATCGCGAATTCGGTAGTCCGCGCGAAAATGGTGATATCGAAAGCTCAGTCCTTCTACACCGGGCCGATTCAGATTGGCCTTCATCGCTCGCTGTAATCGTGGATAGTCACGCTCGTGCAAGACTTCGTCGGCTTGCAAGTAGAAACACCAATCGCCGCGACAGGCGTTCAGGGCCAAGTCGGTTTGCTGCGCGAGAATCATTCCACCGCGTCTTAAATTCTCATCCCAAACGGTATCGATAATCCGAATTTTTGGGCTATCGATTGCAAGCACTCGCTCGCGTGTACCGTCATCACCATCGCCGACGGCTACCACCATCTCATCGACCAGCGGCAGCAGCGAACGGATGCTCTCAACGACTGGGGAGTCGTATCGCACTGCGTTTCGAACACTCGTAAATCCGGAAACGAACAGGTTGTTCTAACCTATTTTCCGCTGCGCGCTCATGAGGGATGTTTAACGAACGCTTGACAGCTTGAACAACGGAATGCACCGAGATATCCTGCATGCACTGGCCGTGTTTTAGCGGACAGGTTTTTGCATAGCACGGTCGACACTCGAGCGCGACCGATAGAGCGGTCTCTCGACTGTTGTAAGTGCGCGTTCCACTCGGATCGGTTGGCCCAAACAGACTGATGACTGGTCGATCGAGTGCCACAGCGATGTGGCGTGGGCCGCTGTCTGTGGACACAACCGCTGCGGCTCTTGCCAGCACTGCTTTCGTCAGCCCTATTGGTAAATCTGAAGCAACGCCCATGCTGGCAACCAGCGGATGGTTGACCTGCACTGCCAACTGATTGGCCATTTCTCGCTCCGCTGGACCGCAGTGTAGTAGCACTTGCATATTCAATTCGGTGGCGAACCGCGATGCCAGGGTGCGCACCTTATCCGCTGGCCAAAGTCGTGATAGGTCCGTTGCAGAGTTGCTGTTGATGACCAGCGTCGGCGCATGATTATCAAAGTTGCATTGAGTCCACAGCGCATCGGCCAGCTTGGACTCGGCCGAAGTGATTGCTAATTCACTGCGTCGAGAGCCTGTATCGCAGCCAAGATGCGCGGCCAATCGTAAGTAATAATCGACCGCTGCGATTGCTGGCACTTTGTCCTTCTTGGAGGATGTTTTGGGAACGGGAACGCGGTCAGTCAACAACCAGCCGCGTGCGTCGCGATTGAATCCAGCAATTCTCCTGACTCCAGCCAACCTCGCCACCGCTGCAGTCCACAGCGAGTTGGTTAGCAGAACGATGGCATCCAATTTGGCGGCACGCAGTGCAGGAATCAAACGCAATCGCTGTCGTTTGTCGACCGGAATTTGATTGTCGAATAACGTTGTACCGGCCAGCAGGTCGTTGATCACCGGTCGCATGATTCCAACAAACTCGGCATTGGGAAATCCTTCGCGCAGCGATCGCAGGGTCGGCGTTGCCATGACAGCATCGCCTACCCAGGTCGGCATGAAGATTCCGATGCGTTGCATTCTGTCCGTCAAGTTGCTTCTCCAGACTAGGCTGCGACTTTGCTTGGGACGAAGCTAACTGCGTCTGACTTGTGAACACAGAACAGATCGAAATTATCGCCTTCCAGCATCTGCTCTCTCGGCATCAAAGCGACTTCGCTTTCCATGCCTACATGATGGTGAACTGCATAACCGTGTTCAACCAAAAAATCGTACATCGCGAATCGATACTCGGCCGGTGTGCGCCGCATGACTTCTGTTTGAATCACAGGACGCACCTGCTTCAACAGACTGGAAATCGATTTAAGGATGTACAAGTCACAGCCTTCGGTATCGATTTTGATGAAACGAATCTTGGCGACTAACTCGGGAAAGTTCGATTGCAGAAAGTCGGTCAAACGAACGCCCTTGACCATTTGTCGGAACGCATCGCCTCGTCGAAAACCTCGCGTGTTCTCAACTGCACCGCCGTTCATAAAACCTGGATCGTTGTACGAAAATTCGTATATACGACTCTCTTCTGTGACAGCTAGATTGTATGCGTAGATCTTTGCAATGCTTGGGTTTAGGTTGGCGTTGACGGACAGAGTTTCAAAAACGTACGAGTTGGCTTCGAAAGCGATGACCGTTCCGGTTTTCCCAACCGCCAGCGCCATAGGCAAGGTCGAGTCGCCCATATGAGCTCCGATGTCAATCGCAACATCGCCGGGCTGTAGAAAACTCTGAAGTCGTTTTACTTCCGAGGGCAAAATGGCTCCGCTGTAAGCGCGAGGATGCAACCACTGTGCATATCGAAGTGCTTTGCCGTCGACAAGTTGTTCGCGAACTTCGTAGCCGTAACTTTTCGGACGAGGCTTAATGCCCAGCGAATAAAAGAACTCTCGCAACTTCATTTCAAATCCTTACTGTCGGTACGTACGGACCCGCTCGAAGTTTCCTTCGTAGCAGTTTGCCTCAGTTAAAGTCAATTCGAGTTCAGCGAAACTTGAAAAGCACACCGCGAATCGCATCGCCCGAATGGCGAAGTTCAGATATACTAAAGTTTAGTGATCGCAGGTTTGCCGTTACTGCTGGCAATTGCTTTCAATCGCTTGCACAAAGTGATGCAAATCGAGCAGTTCAGCTGGCTAGAATTGGTGTGTCTTCGAGATGTGGTTTCAAAAACAATTTTCATTGGCTGCCAAACCCCGCGGGTTCCATCTGATTACACGCGAAGTTGTTGATCGCTTACCCGAAATTCAGCAACTGCGAATCGGGTTGCTGCACCTATTCATTCAGCATACGTCCGCAAGTCTAACGATCAACGAGAATGCTGATCCAGATGTGCGGACCGACATGGAGACAATTTTCAACCATGTCGCTCCTGAAAAAGGTCTTGCTTTGGTCCACACAATTGAAGGACCTGACGATATGCCAGCTCACGCCAAGTCCTCAATGCTGGGCGCAGCAACCAGTATTCCGATCACCGACGGACAGCTCGCCCTTGGCACGTGGCAAGGCATTTACCTGTGCGAACATCGAAACCAAGGCGGCTCGCGCAAGATCGTTGCGACCATCGCTGGTGAATAAAGAGCTTTTTTGCTGACCATATGACCCTTTTTGTTCATGAGACTTGCAGGAAATTAACGTGGCGGAAAACAGACCAGAGTCACTTGAGCGCGAAGGACCAGCCGGGTTAATCATCGGCTGGAGCAACGGTGACCGCAGACGCTATGGCGCGGTCGAATTGCGAAAAGCCTGTCCATGTGCATCGTGCCGTGAAAAGAAGTCGGCTGATGCTTCCAAGCCGCCTGCGGGTAGCAACCTAAAAGGATCTTTGCTGCCGGTCTTATCCGCTCAAGAAGCTCAACCGACAACAGTCGTACACATGCGACCAGTCGGAAACTATGCTTACAACATTGAATTCTCGGACGGACACGATTCGGGGATCTTTACTTTCGATTATCTGTATACGCTTGGATCGCCGATTGAAGCTGCGACTACCTAAGCCGTGGAGCATAATGTGAGTGAAAGTTCCGATCCTAAGCCTAAAAGAAAAGTGCGTCCAATTCGAGCGGCTACGGTGCTTGGTTGGCGGGAATGGTTGCGGCTTCCGGAATTATGTAAAACGCGTATCAAAGTCAAAGTCGATACGGGTGCTCGATCCAGTTGCCTTCACGCCTTTAACGTTCAAGTGATCGATGAAGATGGGCAGCAGATAGTCCACTTTGATATTCATCCGCTTCAGAATTCGACACAAAAAACGGTTCGCGTCACTTCGCCGCTGATAGAGTATCGCAGAATTCGATCTTCATCTGGTCACGAAGAGCTGCGACCGGTGATTCGAACGCTTGCTCGCGTCGGTGATACGACATGGCCCATCGAAGTCACACTGACCAATCGCGATCAAATGGGTTTTCGAATGCTGCTAGGTCGCCGTGCGCTCGCACACCGCTTTGTCGTCAACCCCTCCAAGTCGTTCATGCAATCGAAGCGCACTTCGGAATGAATTGCGGTTCGTTGGACTGCAAAACCAAGTCGACTCAGCGCGGCAAGCCGAACCAATTGGAACCCGTCTTGGGAGTTGCGTTGGCGCGTTTCGCTTCAGCTTGCGGATTCATGAATTCGCGCGGTCTGCCCCCGACGACTTCCGGACCGATGTCATTCAGGGTGTAGGGATCATGAGTGACCGCGCGGGCTTTTTGCCGGTCCGTCGTCCCTTGTCCCCACGCCATTCCCCAACCTGGTCGACTCGCGCAGCCGGAAAGCGATACCAAGATGGCCAAGCTTGCCAAAATCCGTGACATTCGGAATCCTTTCCGGGCCGAGGCCCGAGTCATTTAGCAGCAGCGACCTGTAGTCAGCCGCTTGAATCAGGGAATAGTAGGACGGGCAAACTTCCATCGCTAGCCCGGTTGCCATTCAGTGACCTACCTTCCTTTTGCTATCATCGACGGCCTTCGCAGTTGCCAACGATCCAACCTTCACAGTTCAATGAGATTCGAATACACAGTTGCCGACATCGCGTTTATAACGGATGTACGTTCTGTTCCTACAATGCCGCTTGCGGAGCCTGTTCGCATGCCCGTTCTCATTCCGGACCGCGAGAAAGCTTGGCGACTGGACGAACAAGCAGGTGTGCCGTCTAATGCGAACTACCAAAACGCCAGACTCATCAAACTCAGCAGGAAACTCCGAGTGGAAACTCAACTATTGATCAACGTCATCTCGCGAATCTTACATATCTCGACTGCAATCGCATTGATTGGCGGTACCGTGTTCATGGTTTTCGTGCTCTTGCCAGCCGCTAAACAACTGGGTGATGAACAGCACGAGCAACTGAAGAAGTCGGTCAATTCGACTTGGAAGCGCTTTATTCACATCGGTATTCTGCTGTTCTTAGTCACCGGTTTCTACAACTACTTTCAACAGATGCCGTTTCACAAAGGCGACGGGCTCTATCACGCTTTGATTGGTACCAAGATGATCTTAGCGCTTGTGATCTTCTTCATCGCTTCGGTTTTAGTTGGACGTTCTGCTGCATTCGAATGGATGCGGACCGGACGCGAGACGTGGTTGAAGTTGATCGTGCTGCTCGCTGCGGTGATTGTGGTTATGTCCAGCTTTGTAAAGGTGCGTGGTCCTCAAGGCAAGCTCGCCGAAGCTAACGTTGTTGCACCCGCTGAAGTTACTCCTTAGCATCGCGTCTTAGCGTCCTACAAACCATGCCATGAATTCATGTTGGCACGCCGACAGTTGATTCAACGGACCGGCACTGGGAATGAAATCTAGGTAAGCGAACGGTTCGGCGGAAGTCTCGTGATTGGCGGCCAGTGGGACCACTTCCAACCCAGCGGCTTTTGCCAATCGCATCGCGCGTGGCAGATGCAAGGCGCTCGTTAACACTCCCACACGGCCATCGCTTAGCTGTGCGAACACTTCTTTCAGACTTTGCAATTCTTGGTACGTGTTGATTCCGTGGAGACTACCAATCGCGTCGGGTGGGATGTTTAGCTTCGTCCAGATCTCGATTGTCTGCTCGCGCGGCGAAGTTGTATCACGAGAAACGCCCGGTGTCGCGTCACCTGTTGTAATCAGCCGCGAAGTATGTCCCTGCAAATAAAGTTGAGCTGCATACAGCACGCGGTCCCCCGCTTGTCCCGCTTCGGCGCGATGCGGCCCTTGTCGAGTTCCTCCGCCTAAAACGACTACTGCTGCGAGCGGACCATCGCGCTCAGGCTGGTAACTATCGACGCTCGACTCTAAGCGGCGCACGCACCACGACGCAAACGGACTTGTCGTGAAGAACATCACCAAACACCAGATTGACCATGGAAGGATCGCGCGGCGAAGTCCGTTCAATAGCGTGTATCGAGCCATCCAAGCGGTGAGACACAGCCAACTCAGTCCGACCGGTTGAATCAAACGAATGAGCGTCTTTTCAGCGCCGCTTTTTCCGGCAGCAATGAATCCCACCGCAACCAGTACAAGCGCCAGCGCAACTAGCGCGACTCCAAAGCCGGCAACCGAAACGCGTTTGCCAGCTGCGCTATCAACTGAGCTGTTTTGTTTATCACTCACAATTTCCGCTTGCATCAACTACTCAACTGAAAAAAGCCCGCTGAACGAACACTAGAGTAACGCTTCCAAAATACGATCGAACGGCACATCGTTGCAGCATCCGTAGTGCGGGTCCTGCGTCAAACGCTTGCGAAATAATTTTGGAGAATTCAATCCGCAGAGAAACCGGGCTTGCTGCCGAGCATCGCCAAGCGCTTCCGGCTGTTGCCGCGATAGATTTCGAATTGCGGTCATGGCGGAATCGCCCACGCACTGAAACACAGGTTCTGGCAACGCTCCGATCGCGTGTCCGTCGCAAACCGAACAGTGTCCGCAACTTTCGTTCATAGGTTGGCCGAAGTGCTCCGAGAGCGCCGCTGATTGGCAGCGATCCGAACACATCAACTCGAACACCTCTTCCAATCGCGCCAGTTCGCCAATCTCTCGTTCCAGTGTGTATTGATAGAGCTCCTGCTTCAACAACTCTGGTTCAGGCAGTTGTTCAACCTGCCGATATCCATGCACCAAACCGCTGACCTCCAGTTCAATCCAGCCCTGCTCGGCGAAGTAATCCAGCATCCGCACGATTCGCGAGCGTTCACACTTTAACCGGTCGGCAGCTTGCGGCAAGCTGATTTCAAACCCAACCTTCTTCTTAACGGTCAACGCCAAAACAGAAGCAGCAAATTCGCGACGTTCGCCATCGATCTTGCTGAGAATCTGCGCGGAGGAGGTTAGAGGTTTGAACTTGTAGCATTCATAGCGAGGTGCTGTCGATTCCAGCAAGCCCTGCAGTTCTAAGTAGGTCAACAGAGTTCGCACGACCGATTCACGAATATCGGTCTCATAAGCCAGCGAATAGTAGCTGATGAAAAAATTCTTGGGCTGGCCGCGCAGCAATTCTACGAATCGACTTATCGCCGCTAAGCTGGGCGTGTCGCCGTAAGGGAAATTCTCTAGCACGACGCGATCTTCTGGCACTAACAGTGTCTCGCAAATCGCCCTGTCACCATCGCGTCCCGCACGACCAATCTCCTGAGCGAGATTCTCGATCGATTTGGGCGGATTGTAATGAATGATGTTGCGGACGTTCGACTTATCGACTCCCATTCCAAAGGCGATCGTAGCGACGACGATGCCTTCCTCGCAATTCATGAACCAGTCCTGCACTTCGTTCCGCAGCGAGTCGTCAAGGCCTGCGTGGTACGCACGCGCTGGCAACCCTTCGCGTTCAAGCAACTCCGCGATTTCAACGGCCGTGCGTTGCAGCGTGACGTAAACGATCGTGGGGCCAGGCAGTTCTGGTAGCTTCAGTCGCTTCAGCAGTATCGAGTTTCGATTCGCGACGGTGCAGGGCGTGTAGCGAAGCACCAGGTTCGAACGATAAAACGAAGTCTGAACCGCACACATGCGCTCGATTGCAAACTCGCGACAGATGTCATCAAGTACCGCAGGCGTTGCAGTGGCAGTGAGCGCTAACACCCGCTCCGCATTTAACTCACGCGCAATTCTCGCGAGTTTCAAATAGTCTGGCCGAAAGCTATGCCCCCATTGACTTATACAATGAGCCTCGTCGATGGCGAACAGTGAAATATGCAATCCGTTGATGAACTCGCGAAAACGCTCGTTAAAGAAACGTTCCGGCGCGACAAAGAGCATCTTCGCTTGGCCCGATCGGACCGACTGCATCACCGCTCGCGCGTCCGCGGCCGACTGAGTCGAATCGAGTCGCGCGGCAGCGATGCCTCGGGCCGCCAATTGCTCCACCTGATCTTTCATCAGCGCCAGCAGCGGCGACACAACGAGCGTCAAGCCATCAAGTAGAACAGCAGGCAACTGGTAACACAGCGATTTGCCGCCGCCGGTCGGAAAGATCGCTGCTGCGGATTTACCTGCGAGTAAACGATCGATCACAGCGGCTTGACCGTCGCGGAAACTGTTCAGTCCAAACTTGGAACGCAGCACGTGCACTAGATCAGAGCTGGGCGCGGATGGCATGGAAACTTCTCCAGTTGATTAAGCGGATGATGCGTTCTTGGTAGTAGGCAAACTGTCAACCGATTTCTCGAGGTTCTTCAACGTCGCTTGAATCTCTGCTTGCTCTTGATCGCTTAGCATAATAGCGTTCCCAAACCGCAGTCGATAATATGTCTCCGTTAATCGCTCAAGCCATTCTCTCGACGACGCCACGCCGCGCTGGGATTGCAGGAAGTCTCCAGCCTGCCTCGTCAGCTCTTGAGGAGTCTGCGAGTCCTCACGCTCGAATCCAGATCGCCGCAAAATCCCAACGCAGCGCGCAAAGAATTCCTGACTAAAATCGGACCTGCGTAATCGAAAGCCGAGCCGCCGCGCGAAATGCGGAGCGATCATGGGCAAGTTCACAATCAATTGCCATAACAGAACTATACCAATTCCTCCACAGGTCACCAAAATAGCAAGCGGCCACGCGAATCCGATCGAACCGGTTTCTGTTCCAAACCGACCCGATAGCAAGGCTTCCTTCAGTTGCTTCCATTGGATTCCCAGTTGCGCGTAGATATCTTTGCTTTTTGTCGCGGCTGGTGCGTAGATGCTATTTTCGCCCGTCAACTCACGACCTTCAAGCACGTAGCCTTTCCACAGTTTGTCAGCAAAATCCTTGATGCGGTTCGGTTGTTCCACAAGTTCATCGTTGCCATCACCGGCCGGCGTCGGATCGAACCGAATCCAATAGTCTGAATTTGGTTTGATCCATTTTTCGTAAGGTGTACCCATCAATTCTCGCGAAGTGAAGCGCGCTTCGACCCACGTGTGAGCATCCCGTTGACGAACGTGAAAATAGTTTCCCAACGAGTTGTACTCATGGGGTTTGTATCCCGCGACCAAACGCGACGGAATAGCGCTTTGACGCAGCATGATCATCATCGTCGCTGCAAAGAACTGGCAATGTCCTTTGCGATGGTTTGCGACAAAGTCCTCGATCGGATCAATCTCTGGATCAATATCGCCGGTCAAATCAAGCGTATAGGTGTATTCGCCCGATTCTGTAAAGTAACGCTCGATCGCCTTTGCTATGTTTAGACTGTCGCTTTCGCTAACGTTAGCTTCGGACAGAATGCGTGAACGCAATGCGTCCGTATTCGAAAATGTAGGCGGTGCAATGGTCACTTGGTTTGGGAAACTAAAGGTTGGATGACGCGACGGGGCGAGGCTGGTCAAAACATCCATATAGGGCAGTAGAAAACGAGAAATGTTGTCACCACCCTGCTGCGGCATAATCGGTGTGATGTCCAGTTGATTGCCGTTGGAGTAAGCCATGCTGCCCAACGAGTACGCTTGAGTATGATGGTCGTTCGATGCGATCGATTGCTCTGAGTGGAAAAGTTGTGTGTAGGAATTCAGTCGCCCTTCAGGTGCGCGACTTCCTAAGGACATGTAGGTCGGCGGAAGTGTGAATGTGTCCGTTTCGCATGTGGGAAGCAAGTCAAACTCGACTAGCACTCGATCGCGTTGGTACGTTGCGTCCGCTGTCAGTCGTGAAAAATCCTGCAAAGGACTGCTGCTATCACGCCGAGTCAGATACCACATCGTAGCACCGTTAGTACTTTGAAACTCATCGTAAACGCGAGCACGGATATAGGGACCATCATTGACGGTGTAAAGCGACTTGGTGTTTTCGTCCGTTAACTTGACACGCATGATCGGTGTTGGATCTTGCAGCGCGCGTCCCACTTGACCGAGTGTGAGCGTGTTCGGCAAGCCTACGCGAAGACTTTTGGCTAGCTTGGGTCGATAACCGCCAGTCGTCGCGCGCGGCAAGCAATAAAAGAATAATGCAGAGAAAACAATCGCGCCGATACCTAATGGAATAGATTGGAACAGACGACGCCTGCTCATGGTGCTCGCCTCAGAAATCGCTAGCTGCATTCGAGACTCAAGAATGGCTTTGGGTTTTTCCTTGCCCATTATTGATTTTACGAACCGGGCATAGATCAACTCGGCCATCTTGGGCATAGACACTTCAATGTTGGGAGAGATCTGCACCAGCGTCGCATACCGAGAAAAATGAAAGAGCGATGACACCCACAGCAAGACGATCGGCAACAGCATGATACCGAACATTAGATTGTCATTGACGAGCGCCGCGACCATAATTTCAAGCAAAAGAAATATTGCGAGTTGCTCGTAAACGCGTAAGTTTTTTCGCTGTAGAAACAGTACAGCTTCGGGGAAGATGAGCAAGCCTGCAACGGCCTGCAACTGTCCGCTTTCCGATAAAATGTAGAACGAATAGTACAGGTAACTGGAGATCGCATAGGCGGTTCCAGCGGTCATTCCAATGAACACGCCAACCCGATTGAGCTCGAACAACTCGAGCGAGTCGACCACAATAAATGCGGTTACACAGACGATCAACATGAACAACGGCAGAAATAAACTGTTGCTACCGTAGGATACCAGCATCGCAGTCAACACTGCAATGACTGCGAAGTGCAATGTGAGAATCGATCGCAGGCGTTTTATATTTGTAGTATCCACAATTTACTTTCATCGTCACGGATTAATCACCAGCTTTATCCAGGATTGACCGAGGGCGTTCACGCGAGTTTCGGTGCAGTCCACTCGAAGTATTTTGCCATCTCTTCACTGGCAGCATTCAGCCAGCGAACTTGCAGGCGATCGAAAATTCGCTGGTTCACACCGTCTGCGAACTGCTCTCGCATCGAAGTGAACTGGTCACTTCGCGTGCTGATCACCAACAACGCTGGACTTCGCATCAAACCCATACTCAGCTGACTGACCGCACTTATCAGGTCGGGCGCTGCGCTCGGACGAATCTCTGCGAGTCGATCGAGTAAATCGTTCACAAGTACAGGGCTTTGCACATTTGGTAAGACATGCACCATTTCACCCGCCAGTGCACATGCGAGTCGGTTGCGATCGCGCGCAACCAGTTCCGAGGCCAACGTAGCGGCGAACGCTACCGCCCGCTCAGTCGCTTCGCGGTCAGCATCGGTCACTTTCGTTTTTGGCTGATAAAGGTCAACTAGGATCGAGATCTGTTGACGTTGCAATTGCTCGAACTGGCGGACAGACAACTCACCGCGTCGCGCCGTTGTTCGCCAATGAATCCAACGTCGCGAATCACCCGTCTGCCAATTTCTCAGTCCGTAGAATTCACCTTCGTGAACGCTCGCACGAGGAACCGCTTTGACACTTCCCTCCATCTCCGCCTGCAGAATCGTTCTGCAAGCTGGCAGCAAAGTTCCAGAATTCGGATGCACTACCAAGTCGACCGCGTTATCAAACACTCGCCAGCCACGACCGAGTCCGATCGGAAATCGCGAAGACATCGTCGAAGACCCGATTCGGTATCGCCCGCGTTCCAAGAATCGCAACTCGTAGCGCGCCGATGTCGATTGCTGCGGTGGCACTTCGTCAACCAAAGCCACACCCTTCTCCGACAAGCGTTTGAAGTTCGGTTGAATCTTTTGTAGCTGATCTTCGATCAACACCAGCCATGAGCCAAGCCAACGTCTTGGGTTGGTAACTTCGATCGATACATCGGTCGGCACGCCAACCATCGCGCGCAGCGGCAGTCCGCGCCGAACTTTCAAGCCTTGCAGGATCCGCGTGTTGAATCGCCATTGAAGATTGAGAAGTCCGATCATCGTGCCTGCTAACAAGATCAGCAGGTTAATCTCGCGAATCACAGCGCCCACAAAAATAAACAACAGCACGAACAGGAAATGCCAACCTTCACGCGTGAGCCGAAATCTCACGAACGACAAAGTTCGGGCGCGGTCCCGCTGACGCTTCCTTCGCCATCGCTGCCACAACCAGCCCGAGTAGCTTTGCGATTCTTTGCCTGGTTGCAGATCAGCGTTGGAGACTGGTGTCGAGTTAGCGGGCATACCACGGCTTTTGGAAGAGCTTTGATCAAACAACGGACTGTCCAGCAATCTTAAATCGCAAAAATCACGCGACTGCGACCGCTCAAACACCCTCGAACTTAACAGAATGAATGCATTCGAACAATTGACCTGGATTGTGAAGCCTTGATGGATTTGGTACCCCTTCAGTGCAGTTGCTGGCCGATAGCAGTTGAAGGCGTGTTGACAATCAGTCGAGTACCAATTTCGAGGTTCCTATGCGTTCAAAGCGTTTATTCACGCTTGTGTTAGTGACGGTCTGCATAACAGTTGGTTGCTCGCATTTCCGCGGACCATTATCCCCGCAATCGATCGCTGCAGTGAAGGTCTACGAATCGCCGGAACTTCGAGATGCCGAACCTCAGATACAACGCGGAGAACGCCGCAAAGTCATTGATGGCATTGGCTGGGTCGTAGGAATTCCAAGCAAGCTCGTGCTCTGGAATCGGCGAGTCGACAACCATAACGTGGGCGTTGAATCGGAAGCTGCGGTCGCTGAGTATCTGCAGATCAACGATCTCGATACCGTCCGCGTCCGATTGAATCAGTATCATCCGGGCGAGGATTGGAGCCGGTTGGTTCGCAACAAATCTGTGGGAGCTGGTTGGCGTTACACGTTTGGCACGCTAAGCGTCTTGGGTGAAACGGTCTTTCCTGGGCGCATCTTTGGCGGCGACCACTTCAACCCATACACCAACACGATTCACATTTATTCCGACATACCAGCTATCGCGCTGCACGAAGCCGCGCATGCGAAAGACTTCGCGCGTCGTGAATGGAAAGGAACTTACGCATTCGCATACATGCTGCCGGTCGTGCCGCTATATCATGAATCCGTCGCTAGCAGCGATGTCGTTGCTTACCTCGAAGCGATCGGTACGACCGAACAGCGCGCGGCGGCAAGTCGAATCCTCTACCCAGCGTACGGAACCTATGTGGGCTCGGCTGCGGGCAGTGTCATTCCTGGCTATGGCGGTCCGCTGTATTACGTCGGAGTTCTGGGTGGGCATATTGCTGGTCGCCGCGAAGCGAGTCTTATTGAACACTCTGCAGCGTTGCCAAGCCACCGCGATCGCACACCAACTTATACGCCGCTGCCTAGCAACTCAGCCGCTGAATTCGCTACTGAACTAGTCGGCTATTCGAATCCATCTGCAACTTCAGCTTCAAAAACTTCGAATGCACTCCTCAATTCCGCGTCGGATGAAGACGATGCCTTAAATCGGTAACGATGCAATGCCTTCGCGGCTCAACCGAATTGCTTCTTGTAGATTGCTTGAATCAGACTTTCAGTGTCTTTGAACTTGGCACCCGACGCAAGCGCTTGTTCGATCAGACGTCGCGCATCGGATTCCGCGTGGCCAAGTGCGATCAGTGCGCGGTAAGTATCTTCGACAACTCCTTCGACCTGTTCGTGTCCGGCCGGTGTTTCGCGTCGAACCATCAATGCAAACTTAGGCATTTTGCGCCGCAGCTTGGCAATGATTCGCTCGGCGGTTGCTGGCCCAACCCCCGGCAAACCGGAAAGCGCTTTTGCGTCTTGCTGCTCAATCATGATTGCAGTGTCTTGCACCGGCTGAGTCATCGCTCGCAGCGCCTTTTTCACGCCAACACCATCAACGGAGCAAAACAGTTCGAAGAAATCACGCTCGGGAGTACTAAGAAATCCGACTAGTCGCGGTGTGAGTCGCCCGCCTGTGGAAGCGTTGCCGTCGATGTAGTGAATCGTGTGCAACGATACCTCTTTGCCCAACGAACTTTGTAAATGCCGCCGCGCGTATTCAGCGATGAGGACTTCGTATTCCATCGGTGGAATCGCGAGCGTCGCGACTTCGTCATCCAGTGCGACGAGTTTGCCGCTGATTTTTGTGATCATTTTTGCGTTGTTGTTTTCGTAAGTTAGCTGACGTGGCGTCCGAGCAATTTGTGACCAAGCAAGCTGGCTGGGCCTTGTGTGCTGTGATAGTGACAGATGGCGATAGCGAGCGCATCGGCAACGTCCGCCGGCTCCGGTAACTGCGGCAATCCGAGTTGATGTTTGACAGCGAACTGCATTTGGCTCTTCGAGGCGCGGCCGTTGCTGGTGAGCGTCTTCTTGACCTTCGTCGCCGCATAGGAACTGACTTGCAACCCGGCTTGAGCGGCGGCGAGCAGGATCACGCCGCGCGCGTGCCCCATCAAGATCGCAGTGGTCGGGCGATCGTAATGCGAATAGATCTCTTCGATCGCCAAGCACTCGGGTTGATGTTCCGCAATGATCTCCACAATGCCGCGATGCAATTCATCGAGTCGCCGTTCAAGCGTATCGTTGCGCCCACAGCGCACAAAGCCAGCATCGACGAGTGTCATCGCGTTAATGCTACAGCGAACAACTCCGTAACCGGTCGTGCCAAGCGCGGGGTCGATACCCAGAATCAAGTTATCCTTCGCCATCGCAATCCATCCTTGGAAATTTGAGTTTGTGAAGAGCTAAGCCGATTCAGTTCTGCGCTGTTCCTGAAATCAGGTGCGCAGATCAGGTTCCCAAGTCGCCGAACAGCGGTGTCGACAGGTAGCGTTCGCCCAGGCTGCACATAATCGTAACGATGCGTTTGCCTTTGAATTCAGGACGCGCTGCAACTTGCGCCGCAGCCCACATGTTCGCGCCGCTGCTAATGCCAGCTACGATGCCTTCGTGTTTCGCCAATCGCTTGCCCCACTCAAAAGCATCTTCGTCATCGACGGTGATAACCTCATCGACCATCGATGTATCCAGGTTCCTTGGGATAAACCCAGCTCCGATACCTTGGATGCGATGCTTGCCAGGTTGGCCACCACTGATCACTGGACTGTGCTTCGGTTCAACGGCGATCGCTTTAAAGTTAGGGTTGAGATTCTTCAGATAGCGAGCGACGCCTGTGATAGTGCCGCCGGTACCAACGCCAGCGATGATCGCATCAATATTATGTCCGCTGTCTTCCCAGATTTCAGGACCCGTTGTCGCCTCGTGAATCGCGGGGTTGGCTGGGTTCTCAAATTGCTGCGGCATGAATCCTGCGGGATCCAATTGAACCATTTCGTTGGCCTTGGAAATCGCGCCGCGCATGCCTTCAGCGGCTGGCGTCAGCACCAAATTCGCACCCATTCCGCGCAGCAACGCGCGTCGCTCGACGGACATCGACTCCGGCATCGTCAGCGTCAAGCGGTAGCCTTTGGCAGCGCACACGAACGCTAACGCGATCCCAGTATTGCCGCTGGTGGGTTCGATGATGTGAGTATCCGAGTTGATCTTGCCATCACGTTCACCGGCTTCGATCATCGCCACGCCAATACGGTCTTTGACGCTGTTGAGTGGCTGGAAAAACTCGCACTTGGCAAACACAGTTGCTCCACCGGCGGGAACCAACCGGTTGATGCGAATCATCGGAGTGTCGCCAATCGCTCGAGCGGTATTATCGTAGGTCTTTCCGCGTGCCATCCCAAAGGCTCCTATACACAGTTTCAAAAAGAGGATTTTTGTTGTCGTTAGCGGCGCGTCGTTAGCTTCCCGATCAAAAGTCGTCTAACCCTTTAAAGGCGTGGGCTAGACCAGCTTGCAGTTGTGTAGGCGCTTGAGCGATTTTAGCCTGCGATCGAGCTACCGGTTTACCCGAATCCGCAAACTTTTGGTAGCACAGTCCAAAGAATTTAGCCGCTGCATGGCACGCGAAAAGATCGCCAGATGCGAATCTCATCGCCTGCCGGTTTAGTCAAATGGAGATCACTTTGCATCTTTTTGTTAGCGGAGTCGGCGCAAGCCGCCCAGTACTTCTTCCAAAATCAGCGCTAACACCGGACGGCTTGCACCGGTTCCGCGGCAAAGCGAAAACTATTGCGGTATAGTCCGCCAGCAGGCTGTTGCCGCTATAAAAAACTTACTCGCTGTCGTCGTTATCTTCATCCTCTTCAGGCACTGGCGGGAAATAGCATTCGGTGGGCGCGCCCGGATTGATCAGCAATCCGCAATCATCAGGCAGTCCGTCGAGCAACGCGTTGCCCTCGAGCATAACAGCAGGGTAGTTTTCAATGTCAGGCAACTCATCTTCGACATCGTGCAGAAACTCGGACGCAAATTTCTCTTGAGTAAAAGCCACGACGGCGGTGTCTTCTTCTACTTCAACGAGCACCACATTAAAGCTGCCATCATCATTCTCATTGACTTCGCCGGTTTCAGGATCAAACTGTTGCAACACCATGAATTCGTGCGAGCGAATAATCCGGTGCGCAGCCTCGATGTCATTTTGCTCGTGAGCCACTACAAGTGCTTCGCCAATTTCATCGGCTGCGTCTGGAGAATCACCATTGTCCATCGATCTACTCTTTCGAAACATTTCAGTGCGGGGTGCGACAAGGCCGTACGCAGACCGGTCAAAAACGTTTTTAACCTGCCTCGCATCGCTTCGCTAGTAGCCAGAACCACTTGGCAGAATCGCCTCAACGACTCCCGCAACGTATTCATTGCGTAACCACGGCGTGCCGCTATTCAGTAGGCTTGCGAATTACAAGTAAGAGATGAGTTAATTCCTCTTCGTCGTCCGCTGTCACGGGTGTTCCGTACGTAAGAGGTCTACTTCGCATCGCGTTCGATGCATAGCGATCCGTTGGGACAGTTGAAAATTGCGTGGCATCTGCCAAACCGCTTCTCGGACCTGCTGAAACGCTCGTCGACGACGCAACAATCGGTGTTGCGATCGCTCTCGTATCGCCAAAGGCAACTCGCTGCGCTTCGGTCAACTTGCGGACCATTTCTTTACCTGGGATATCAAAAGCAACATCCATAAAGACATGCGGAAATTGACCCTCCCTGTTCCAGACAGACATCATCACTTTCTCGACCTTAGTCCCTGAAGCTCGCACCAACACCAATGCAACTGGATCGCCCTCGTCAGCCGGAATCCCACGACTAATCGAACGCGTTTCGTTCAGAGCGCCAATCAATTCGCTCGAGGCCTTAACGGGACTAGACCATTCGATACCAGTCTCCTGCAGTAAAGATGCAATCGCATTGCTCTGCCAAGCCTCTGCAGTCGGCCGAATCTCGTAAACAGTCAGGAACTCTATTCCTAAGTCGTTAGAGCCCTGCCGTTTGATTTCGTTGCGAACAACCGCCCCCGCAGCTAATTCTGAGTCCACAGGCGCTGGCACGCTCAAATCTGGTACCCTATTCACATCCTGGCCGCCATCTACACCGCCATGCAGTTGGTCACCGTTTACATCCACTAAATCACCCGAATCCGGTTGCTGAATAACCGTCGGCAACCAGCCACCTAAGTACGCGGCAAACACTAAAGTCGCAGCGAAAGCCACCAAGCTGGCGATAGGCTTGTACCATGCAGCTGTATTCGCATTCAAATCTGCTTTCGCTACGGCAACTTTAGCAGGGGACACGTAGTTTGCCGAAGTGGAATCTCTTGCAGCTTCAGCCACCGCCGCTGCGAGAACTCGCTGCGAAAAATCACTAGGCAAACGACGTTGCGGAATTTGGCGAAGATCGTTGCCCAACTGCTTGAGCTGCTCAAGGTGGTCAACGAGTGTCGCATCCTCAGCCATAGCCAACTGGACTTGACGCAATTCATCCGCATTCAGCTTCCCGTCCAGGAAGCCGCTAAGCAATTCTTCCAAGTGCTCTTTAGCGGACATAAAATACTCCAAGGCGATCACAACGTGCAAAAGAATGCGCGTTCGCCTTGTGACCGAAATTTTTTGAAACCAATCAGTAATCGTTCTGGCAACGCCCCGACTTCGCAAACTACGCGAATTGGGCGGTTAACCAGCATTTTCCCGATGACTTTCCGATGGTAGCGAGAGTGTTAAAGTTCCCGATAGCCCATTTCAGATTTGAATTTTCCAATTTTTCGTGCGATTTTTGGGGACAAAATAGCCACTCGGGGGTTCAGGCGTGATCATCGAGCGCCTCATTCTGCGACGACAGCACCCTTCTCGACTCGACAAAACCGGTCAATATGAGATGGGCTGCTAGTCGATCGAGTTGTTTCTTTTTCTTCGCGGACGATAATTCGGACTCGCGGAGCAGGTGCCGCGCTTCGGCGGTGGTGAATCGTTCATCGAATAACGCAAACGGCAAATCGGTCACCGATTCCAGCCATTCCGCGAAACGCCTTACTTCAACCGACTTCTGACTCTCTTTTCCATCGCAATGAATCGGCAAACCAATCACCCAGCCGCAGATCGTCTCGCGTTTCGCGAAGTTCGCAAAGAATGCAGCGTCTAACTGGTCGTTGCGCCGCGTGTAAGTATCGAACGGTGTGACCCACCGCTGACTCGGATCGCAAGTCGACAACCCGATTCGCACGGTACCAAAGTCCACACCCGCCAACCTGCCCGAAGCCGGCAATGAACTTGCGCCTTCGTTGACCGCTGCGTTTTCGCTGGTCCCCATCGTCAAGTAATCCTTCGCTCTATTTTTCATAGCGGCTATTGTAACTGACCTTGATCATGATCGCACAGCCGTGAGTAGCTGGCTCGACAGCAGCTTTGCGACCAATCGCGAAGGTGGTTAGACTTAACAACCCCGCTCCCTTCCTCCCACGAGCTCATCCAATGACTACCCATCTACATACCGTCTTTCATAGAATCCGTCAGCATAAAATCTGTCTGCACACTTTGCGCACGTTGATCGCATTCAGTTTTGCAATAGCTCAGTGCGCAACAATTCAGGTCGCTGTTGCCCAGGAAAGCGGCGATGCAAAGTCTGTCGACTGGTATCAGTTTCGAGGACCAAGCGGCGACGGAACGGCGCCCGGCAAGCGTCCAACCACGACCTGGAGCGAATCCGAATCGATTCGATGGAAGACGCCAATTCATGGCCGCGGGTGGTCTTCGCCGGTTGTACTCGACGATGAGATTTGGTTGACCACTGCCACCGCTGATGGTTTGAAGATGTACGTGGTGTGTGTCGCTCTGGCTACTGGCAAAATCAAACATGACAAATTGCTGTTCGAGAATGAGGAAGTTCAAAAGGACTTTCACGTCACTAACACCTACGCGTCGCCAACTCCTGTCTTAGACAAGCAATTCGTCTACGTGCACTTCGGCAGCTATGGCACCGCTTGTTTGCGGCGCAGCGATTGCGAAACGATTTGGCAGCGGCGCGATCTGCCATGCAACCATTATCGCGGCGCGGGAAGCTCGCCAATCTTGTACAAGGACTTGCTGATTTTTCATCAGGACGGTTACGACTTGCAATATGCCGTGGCATTGGATTGCAAGTCAGGCAAGACGGTCTGGAAAGTGGATCGCGATATCGCGTACCAATCTGACGACGGCGATCAACACAAAGCTTACTGCACACCACTCGTGATCGAAGTTGCCGGTCAAACGCAACTGATCAGCCCGACGGCAAACGCCTGCCTGGCGCTCGATCCGCTAACTGGGAAAGAGTATTGGCGGCTGCGCTACAACGAACACTCTACAACCGCGCTACCCCTTTTCGATGGCAAACGACTCTATATCAACACGGGTTTCAGCAAAGCTCAACTGTATTGTGTCGAAGCGGATGGCGAAGGCGATATCACGGATTCCGCCAAAGTGATTTGGACTCAGCGAAAAACAGTTGGATCCAAACCAAGTCTAGTCCTTGTCGGCGAACGCTTGTTCGGTGTAACGGATGATGGAATCGTAAGTCGCATAGCGATCGATACTGGCGAGATCGCCTGGCAAGAGCGGTTGGGCGGCAAGTTCAGCGCGTCGTTAGTCGCAACCGACGAGCACTTTTACCTGTTCGATCATGACGGTGCGAGCTATGTGTATACGATCGCTGACGAACCGCAGAAAGTCGCCACAAACAAGCTGAACGATGGCTGCAACGCATCGCCGGCGATCGTCCAAAATTCTTTGATAGTGCGAACGACCACGCACCTTTATCGAATCGGTGACCAATGAACAATCCGCAAAGTGAGACAGATTTGCGAGGTGCAACCCTCGATGATGCAATCGCTATCGTCGTTAGCAAGTTCCATGGAATTGTTGACAAAGCGGGGCAGCCGTACATATTGCATTGCCTTCGCGTCATGCAAGGCGTGAACGATCCACTGGCCAAGCAAGTCGCTGTCTTGCACGACTTGGTTGAAGACACCGATGTGACTTTTGATGACTTGCGCAAACAGGGCTTTGCTGACTCGGTCGTCGAGGCGCTGCAGTTGGTGACGCACGCGGCAACCGACAGCTACGCCGATTATGTGATTCGACTGAAATCAAATGAGCTTGCACGTCAAGTAAAATTGTCGGACCTGCGCGACAACTATTCGCTTGACCGCGTTGCGTACCGTGAAGCGCATCGCGAACAAGACGCCGCGCGCATTCAGAAGTACATTCTCAGCTATCAATTTTTGACCGATACGATCGACGAAGTCAGTTATCGTCGCCAAATGCATTCAGTGGAATAGTCCGTGTGGAAGTCAACTAAATCAAAGCCTGCGACCGATTCGAATTCAGAAGATGCGCGGGTTGGATTCAACGCCGGTCTTGACCCAGCCAGCGACCACTATGCGGTCGTGGTGGTAGATCGCATCTTGAAAGCGGCTGTGAACGCTAAGGCGACTGACGTTCACTTCGAGCTGAGTCGAACGGAAACGCTTCTGCATTGGCGCGTGGACGGAACGTTGGTTGATTTGGGAAGTGTTCCCAACGGGCGTACAACTTCTATCCTGAATCGTATCAAAGCGTTGGCACGTTTGGTCACTTATCGGTCTGATATTCCGCAGGAAGGTCGATTGACATTGCCGGAATATCAGTTGGAAGCGCGCGTGGGTACGCTGCCAACGCTGCATGGAGAGCGGGCGGTGGTTCGGCTTGCGACCGGACAGAAGAAACGACTTAAACTTCAAGAGCTCGGATTGGACGATGAGACGTTGACTCGCGTTACAGCAGCGATCGGCGCCGCGTCTGGCGTGATCATGATCTGCGGTCCCGCAGGAGCTGGCAAGACAACCACCGCCTACGCATGCCTCGGAGAACTCGCCTTCCAAAGCACGGCGCCGCGCAGTCTCGTGACGCTTGAAGATCCAATTGAGATCGAATTTCCCGGTATTGCTCAGTCGCAAATCAACCCGGCGGTAGGCTACGATTGGGCTAGCGGTCTAAAAGCGCTGCTGCGGCAGGATCCGGAAGTGATGTTTGTGGGCGAGATTCGAGATGCGACAACTGCGGCGGTTGTCTTCGAAGCGGCGATGACCGGTCAACTTGTTATCACCACGATGCATGCACGCAGCGCTGCAGACGCCCTACGCCGCTTGCTCGACATGCGAATTCCGCCGCATCATTTACTGAGCGGATTGAATTTGCTGCTGTGCCAACGCTTGCTGAAAGCCACGTGCGACTGCCAAACGCCCCGAGTTGAGAACCAAGAAAGCGCGGCAAGTTGCACCGATTGCGGCGGCAGCGGATACACTGGACGATTCCTGCTGGCTGAGTCGTTTCCGCGCATCGAAATGGAGCTTGCGCGCGCGATCATGGCTGATGCGGATTCACGGCAGCTGGAGATGCTTGCTCGAGCGGCGGGAATGGAGAGCTTGGCGGAGCAAGCTACCGAGGCGGTATCACAGCAACGAACTACCATCACCGAATTTCGTCGACACTTCACCTCATGAACCAACCGCAGCTAGCACTCGCCGATCGTTTAGCAATCTGCCAGCAAGTCGCGCGGCTCGCCCACGCGCGCTTGCCGATCTCTGGAGAAATCGCCCGCAACATTCATGGCTCGCGATTGCGAGCCCACGCGCAGCAAGTCGACAATCAACTGCAGTCCGGCCAGTCGCTTGAGCAAGTTTTGGCAAGCGACGATTCTCGCGATGCTAGGATCTTGTCTGCATGTATTCGGGCTGGCGAAAGCAGCGGACGGCTGGACCGAGCACTCGAAGCTTGGACAGCAGTCCACTTGGCTGACTCGCAGGCGACCAACTCATTGCGAACCGCCATGTTTTATCCACTGCTGCTGATCGCAGTGACGGCGTGTTCGCTCGGGTTTGTGATTTGGAAGTTGATTCCGGAATACGCAGCCACGTACGCACTATTCGATCGTCAGATGCCGGTATGGTTATCGATGTTGTCGCAACTGCACGACTATCTATGGTGGATACTTGGCGGACTGGTTTTCTTCGCTATTGCACCGTTGGTGATTTGGGCGGTTCGACGTCGACGGTTTGATGCACTTGGATTGCCGCTTGATCGATCGCGGAGACTCAGGCTGCAAGGGCTCGCCGCTGACTTGTCGAGCTTGTTGATCGCGCATGAGACTCCACTGATGCAAGCTGTTCCGCTTAGCGTCGCGGCTACAGGTGTGAGTGCCGCGCAAGTGCAGACTTCGTTTGCAAAGATTCAAAAACGAGCGATGATCGAACCGCTTGGCCGCGAGTCCACTTTGCTGCTTGCATCTTCGTTCGCGGGCGTCATGAACGGAAAAGAAGCTAGCGAGCATCTTGCCACACTAAGCATCCATTTGAGGCAGCAGGCCGACCAGGAGTCGCAGCGTCAAGCACGTTGGTTACCGATGCTGATCGCTTTAGTTGTGGGACTGCTGACGATCCTAACCTACGTATTTCTAATCTACTTGCCCTGGTTGCTATTGTTGAAGCAAATCGTTACACCAACTTCCCTGGGCCAATAGATGAGCGACCAACCTACCACACCGCGGCTTCCACGAACTCTTTCACGAACTCAGTTGACGTTTGTGTTGATACTGGTGACGCTCGTTCCGTTCCTGCTGGTAATTGGATTGTGGTTCACATTGCCCGAAGGAGCCGAACCAGTTCTACCTGCGGAAGTCCGCATCGGGCCGGTAGCTTGGCCGAGCGAAGGTGCACCTGATGCGAGGTTGGTGCCATGCATGATCCTGACGAATCCGACAAACGATACCTGGGAGAATATCCATCTAGCGATTAATGATCAATTCTACTTTTTTCACCCCGAACCACTCTCGGGCGGTGGCGAGATTCAGGTTCCTCTGAAGTTCTTTCACACGAAGGGCAATCAGTTCTTCCCGCCCGAAAAGCAAAAGCTGAAACTGGTCACTATCTACGCGCAGATCCCAGATGGTTCGCGTGCAGTTGTCGAGATCGACGAATCAAAGCTTGAGAACTTGGCGACTCAGCAACGGTAGGGAACTCTGCTACCTCCCTTTTTCAATCGCTAGGTCGGGAAAAGCCAAGCTTTTCCGGCTTGTTCCAACGAACGCGGATCAGCCAGTAGGTTCAACCAACAAGCGATTGGCGCAAAGGCCATCCGCTGGAACCCGTTGTCACATTCGCAACTCAGCAAACCGCCCGAATAGCTGGATACCGTAAGTCGAGGGCGCTAGTTATCGCCAAGATACCGCATGGTTGCCGCTAGCAACGTAAATCGCCTTTCGCTTACGTGCCGGGCCATGACAGATTTCGTTCATGCAACCGTTACAACTGTGAAAACGTGCGTTTTGCGCAAAATAAGAGGCTGCGGAACTTGCGGATCGCTAGACACCTGACAGAATCGAGTCATACTTATGAAGGAATTCAACCCGATTCGAGATCGAGGTGACTGATTTTGAGCAACGGGCAGGCGACGGACCAACGAAGAGCAAAACTGCGGGAGTTGATCCGCAGTCAAGGCTTCGTGTCGATCCCGGACCTGCGATCGGCGCTCGATGTCAGCGAGTCGACCATCAGGCGCGATCTGGATCATTTGGAATCCGAAGGCGAAGCTCAGCGGACGCACGGCGGAGTCTTTTTCACTGGCGGCGCGGCGGCACTTCGAATGTTCGAAGATCGTCGATCCAGCCAATGGGACTTAAAGCGGCAGATCGCGATTGAAGCCAGCCGCTTGATTGAGAATCACGATACGGTGCTCCTCGACGGAGGCAGCACGACTTACGAACTAGCGCGACAGCTTGTTGGACGACCTCTCCAGATTGTGACCAACTCACTGCCACTTGCGAATCTCTTCGCCTCGAGCGACCAAGCGGACCTCGTTCTGCTGGGTGGCTACGTGCATAGTCGCACTGGCGTTTCGCTTGGGCCGTACGCGAACCAAATGCTCGCTTCGTTGAACGTTCAGAAAGCGGTATTGAGCATCGCCGGCGCGAACGAGCGTGGCTACTACAACAGCAATCTGCTGCTAGTGGAAACCGAGCGAGCGATGATGAGCTGTGCTGACCAAACGATCGTAGTTGCGGACAGTAGCAAGTTTGGCAAAAGTTCGTTGGCGCGGCTATGTGAACTGAATCAAGTCCACACCGTGGTGACTGACGAAGGGATGAACGAGACATGGCGCACGCGGCTGCGAGCGGCCGGCGTGCAACTGAATTTGGCGACCGAAGCGAAACCAGAATTGATTCCTGCTGAACCGACCCCCGCAGAATAAATTTGCATTACTTGCAGAGATACCGATATGACAGCAACCTCCATTGATCGAAGTCAAGTTGAACAGCTTGTGCGTCAGATAGTTCGTCGCATCGCTAGCAGCGGCGCGATGAGCAGTCCAGCGGTTGGAGTCACACCTGCAACGCCGAAATTGATCGTAAGTATCTCGGCACGCCACGTCCATCTGACGGATGAGCATGTTGAGCGACTGTTCGGCAAGGGGCACAAGTTAACTCCTGGCAAAGACCTCTACCAAGATGGTTTTTATGCAGCCAAAGAGACAGTGATGATTGTCGGTCCGCGCCGACGCATGTTACCAGAAGTTCGTGTGCTCGGACCAACTCGCAAGGCCAGTCAAGTTGAGTTGGCGATTACGGATGCAATTTCGCTGGGTATCGATGCACCGGTGAAACACTCGGGCGATATCGCAGGTACGCCGGGCTGTGTGCTGGTTGGGCCGGCTGGTGCGGTTGAGTTGAGCGAAGGTGTGATTCGCGCGGCGCGACATGTTCACATGAGCTTTAAAGAAGCGGAGTACTACGGCGTCAAGAATGGCGATTACATGACGCTGTCAATCAAGAGTCCGAACTGCAGTGTGTCGTTCGAAGACGTGCTTGTGCGGGCTGATGAAAACGCAAAGCTCGAAGTGCATATCGATACCGATGAGGGCAACGCTTGCAACTTGGACTCGGCCACTGAAGTGGTGCTGAAAGCCAACGCGGGTTGCAAATGTAAAGATCACTGACAGGTGACAACAAACCGGACGCTAACGTCTTCCGGCTAATGCAGAGAGATCAAGATGAAGTCAACGGGATGTTAGAAGAAGGTTCCGCTTTGCGTAGCGAAGTGTGGCAACAAGACCAACAACTGTGGGCTGCAAGGCCCGTAATTTTAATTGCCAAAAGCGAGGAGAAAATCGAGTATGGCCAAAATTTCTGAGGCTCTGGGTATGATCGAGACCAAAGGGTTCATCTCTTTGGTAGAAGCGGTCGACGCCATGATGAAAGCTGCCAATGTGCAGTTTCTGGGTTGGGATAAAGTCGGTAGCGGATTGGTTTCCGCATTTGTCACCGGTGATGTGGCGGCGGTCAAGGCTGCGACAGACGCTGGCGCTGCAGCCGCAGGTCGCGTTGGTGAAGTTGTCAGCGTACAGGTCATCGCTCGTCCGCACGAAGACCTATCCAAGATTCTCAAGGTCTAAGTCCCAGAGCCGCATCCACTAATTTATTCGCATCAACAGTATTGAAAGATCATCATGCAAAAAGCAATTGGACTAGTAGAAACGAAGGGACTACTGGCACTCATCGAAGCGACGGATGCCATGGTCAAAGCAGCTAGTGTTGAGATCGTGAAGCGTATCGACATCGGTGGCGGCTTGGTCACGACGGTTGTCAGCGGCGATGTTGGCAGCGTTCGCGCGGCTGTCGAAGCCGGTGCATCAGCGGCTGCGCAGGTTGGCGAACTGATTAGCAGTCACGTGATTGCACGTCCGGCTGAAGGGCTCGAAACCGCTTTTTTCTCGTAAGCGATGAAGCGTTAGTTGCTACCAGTTCAGTTGCTACGCGTACTGAACAAGCAACTGCACCGGATTACACACCCAACGTAGGAGCAGGGATGAAGGTCCTAGTCGCAAACCTCGGCTCAACAAGCTTTAAGTATCGCTTGTTCGATATGTCG
>JBGSJB010000108.1:0-3827 GCA_041742175.1 Pirellulaceae bacterium | reverse complement strand
CTTTTTCACAAGAGTTGTCGAAGACTGGAATTATGAGTCGATTGATTTCGTTTGCTGTTTTGATTGCGATCATTATCGTGATCGGCTTGCTGTTCTATAACGTGATGGTCGGTTTCTTCGTGCCAGTCTTTCTGGCCGCCGTGTTGGTCGTTGTCTTCCATCCGCTGCATCGTTGGGTGCTGACCAAAACCGGCCAAAGAGAAAAGTTGTCGGCTGCGATTACGACGCTGCTGATCATGATCAGCGTGCTATTGCCGCTGGGGACCGTAATTGTTGCGGCCAGCGTTCAGGGTGTGCGGTTGGTTTCCCAAGTTTCGCCATCCGGAATTCGCATCGGCTTAACGCACGTTCGCGATTCGCTGGGTCTGCACATGGATTTTGAGCAAGCGCTGCGAGCGGCGAAGACGGACGTCGACAACATCATGACCGCCGCCGACAACACGCTACCGACCGACAGCAAGGACGTGACGAAACTCGGTCGCGCAGCCACACAAACGTTCGCTGGCTTGCGCGATGAAGTTATTGCGATCCACGGTTCAAAGTTTGATCAGGAGTTTGAATCGATTTTGAAGCACGCGAACGAAATCGCTGAAACGCCAGACGGTGAACTGAGTTTCCAGAAGACCGCAGTCGAACTTTCGCAAGAATACACCGCACTGAAAACTAAACTGCTGGGCGGTACCTACTTGGCTTTCGCAAAGGAAGTTGCCAACCCGACTCAAGATGAAGTCCGCGATACGACTCGGCAATTGATCGCATTCATTCAACCTCGTTTGCTCACGTTCACGGGTGCGACAAGTTCATTTTTGATCCGCACGATTTTCGGTTCAGTGATTTTGCTGGTCGCGACTTTCTTCTTCTTCCTCGACGGGCCGAGCATGGTCAAGAACATGATGCACCTCAGCCCGCTGGACGATCGCTACGAAGCGGAACTGCTACTCGAGTTCGATCGCATAAGCCGCGCGGTTGTATTAGCCACGCTACTGTCGGCGCTCGCACAAGGATTGACCGCTGGGATCGGCTATTATTTTGCAGGCATGGATAGTTTGCCGCTGCTCATTATGTTGACCTGCATGTTTGCGTTGATTCCCTTTGTTGGTCCTGCCGTGGTTTGGGTTCCCGTTTGCTTGTACTTGGCGTTTTTTGTGAATCGGCCGACCGCTGCAATCGCACTCGCTTGTTGGGGTGTGCTGGTCGTCGGTACGATCGACAACGTAGTAAAGGCTTTCGTGTTGCACGGGCAATCGCAACTGCATCCGTTGTTGGCCCTGCTGAGCGTTCTTGGCGGAGTGCAAGCGCTCGGACCAGTTGGCATTGTCGTCGGACCGATGGTGGTCGCGCTGTTGCAAACTTTGCTCAGTATTCTGCAGCGCGAATTGTTGCAACTCGAACAACGTCAAGGTCCAACGCAAGGCTCGCTCGGGGCGGAGTTAGCCGCCGAGCTGTCAGCCGAAGCTGCGCCAGCATCAGCTTCTGCAGAGAGTATCGTCGCGAAGACAAGCGATCCAAAGGTAAACGATCCAACCTCAAGCAACTCTGTTCAAGCTCAGAATCCATCCGTTACCGAAGTTGCCGTTGCGCCGATCGACATCGCCCATAACTCCACTAATTCGAAAAGTTGATGCCGCCATCTCATCAGACGTGGTCCAACAAGTTCTGCAGAGTTGCCATCGTTGCCGCTTGCCGATCTTGAACAAACGCTCGAGCCCCCGCAATTTTTGCCTCCGTGCCAACTTTATCGCTTAACATAGTCAGCAACGTGCTCGCAATCTTGCCGCCTTCACCAGGTTCATCGAGGTCGAACAACCAATCGCCAAGGCCGATGTCGCTCCACATGAATCCTTTGCTAGTCTGTTCCGCGAATCGACCAACGAGGGCTGGGATTCCGTTGCCGATACACATGATGGGACTGTGCATTTCCAAACCGAACAGCCCCGCCGACTGAACGTAAGTACTGAGTGCTTCGTCGGTCAACCAAAAATCCTTTCGCCAAACGACACGCGCGCGAACCGCATCGGGCAGAGTCTCCAAGATCAGGCGGCGGCCGACTTCCATTTGGCTTCGATCTTCAGGACACAACAGCACTTTCAAATCCGTTTCCTTCATCACAGCCATAATTGCACTGCGCAGCGGCTGGTGATCGTGCTCCTGCATCTCTTCGTTGCGGATTTGCTTTGCGCGATCGACGTCCGTCATCGGCTTGCTGCGAATCTCCCAGTAAGGCGTGTTGCGCAATCGCGGGATGCAACAGACAAACTTCCCGCGCTCGAGGCTGTTCGCCTTCATGAAAGTTGCGGCGGCTTCGTCGTTTCTCAAATCCACGGCGAACGCGCCATCGGGACCGAACTCCATAACCGGGCAAGTGATCCCTTCGCTCTTGGCTTTGGCCAGCGAAACACTATCTCGAAAGTAAACGAACTGGGCTTTCGAAAGCAACTCGCGCTGCGCTTGCTCCGCGCCGCTGTAAGTGATTCCATACACGCCGAACGGTTTCTGTACGTGCTTGACGAACGCTGCCACATCTTTGTAAGCAACTAAGCTCGGTCCCGAGCCGTGCAGTAAAAAGTCGGTCCACTCGATGGCTGCTGCCAATTCGGGGTTCGAAGCCTTTCCACCCTCGCCGATGGTCCCTTTGACAATCTTCAGCTTCGGAAAGCGACGATGCTCCATCGCCGCCACTTCGTCGGACAGATCATTCGAAGCCCACAACATCACTTCGGCTTGCGGAATATGTTTCTCGATCAGCGCCAACACGCCGGGCGTGTGCGCGACGTCGCCGATATTGACCACTTGCCAAGAGGAACGCAACAGAATTTGCGGCGCGCGAGCTGGTAGAAACGCGGGCTGATTTCCGTGCAAAGTTAAATGGACTGCCGAAGCTGCCCCAAGTGTCGCGACCGATTGCAAAAACTGCCTGCGTTGCATCACGTCACCTCAATTTTAACGAGAGCTTTCCGATTAAGTTGTGCCCAGTAATTCGTACTCGTACTCAATGAAATGGTAATCGTACTCGATTCGCTCGCACCTCGTTCGAGTAGGAGTAGGAGTACGAGCCGCGCTCGTTTAGACCGAAAAACCTAGGCAACTGGTTTGCTCATCAAACGTTGATCGACTTCGTTGGCAACGATCACTCCGTAATTGATCGCACCCAACCAACCCGACATGATAATTCCAACGCTGCCTGCGTGATACAAACCGGGCACTTGAGCTGGCAGAGCGCGGCTAACGGCAAGCCCCTCGAACTTCGTGCCGAAACTAGCGCCTGACAAATGTTTCGTGTAATGTTGGAACGTTCGCGGCGTAGCAGCTTCAACATGATCGATTTTCTCACGCGCGTTGGGAACATATTTTTCCAGTGCGTCGAGCGTTGTTTCGATCAAATCCTGCTTGCTGGCTTCGTACTCTTCCTCGCTGAGATTCGCCCAATCTTCGAAACGAGCGTTAGTGCTGCTGACGATCGCATGCCGACGTTTACCGTGCGGTCGCGTTCGCGGGTAATAGAAACTGAACGTTCGACTCGTGATATCGCGGCTCAGGAGCGCTTCGGTGCGGAACAGCGGCGCCGTTGAGCAGAAAAGGAGATCGCCGGTTGATTCGTCGATCTCAACACCTTCTTTGATCGCCATGTAGACTTGCGTACTGCTGTTGTTCAGTCGCACCGCGCGAGCCTGTTCGACAAAGTCGGGCTGGAAATGATCTTCGCCAACCAAGTTAAACACGGTCGCGTTCAAGTTTGAATTGCTGATGACATTGCCGCAACTGATGCGACGATCATTAACGACAACTGCTGTGACTCCGTTCGGACCAACTTCGATTTTCGAAACGTC
>JBGSJB010000107.1:0-28316 GCA_041742175.1 Pirellulaceae bacterium | reverse complement strand
GACTTGGATTCGCACATTGAAGTCCGCCAACACAGTCGTTCCAACTCACCTCGCCCGCAGCGAATCGCCAGCGCCAAGCGAACTCGCCCGTCGCCTGCGAGGCAGATCGCAAGCGACAAGTGCCGGGATAAATCGCCCCTTCAAGTGGCATGAGGCCAGCGATGGAACTTTCGTGTGGCGCACTCGCCGCCTCAGCAACTTCACGACGCGAGCACGAACAAGGGTATATCACTCCATCATCCGCTAACTGAAGCAGCACTTGGCGATAGCGTTCCAGTCGCTCGGACTGCACATAGCTTGCATGCGGACCACCAACATCCGGTCCCCAATCCCAATCCAACCCTAGCCAACGCAAATCTTCCAGCGTCTGCTGCTGCGCCCATGGTTTCACTCGCGGCGAATCGATATCTTCAATCCGCAACAAGAAGGCGCCATTCTGCTGCCGCGCCGACAACCAAGCTAGCAAGAACGACCGCGCGTTCCCTAAATGCAACGCACCCGTCGGAGATGGAGCTAGCCTGCCTATCACCTCTGCCATCGCAACGCTTCTAAGCCCTCTATAAAGTAGCAACCACGCTCCACGCTGTTCGCGCCCCACTGCGGCAACAACTTATCATAACAACAATGAGCAACCCAAATAGCCAACCCGCCAGCATGCCTACCCCCCAGCTTTTCGCCCAACTGTGGCAAATACCTTTTGCGTCAAATCCTCCGCATCGGCGTGCTGCAAGCCTCTACCTCGAGCCACCCGATAAATTACAGGATGATATAGCTGCACGAACTCGTCCAGCGATGACGACGCCGGGGATAGCGAAGTTGCTACTAAAGGCTTGTCCATCGCCGTTGCCAACGATGTGGTAATGTCCAGTAATCAATTATTGCGATTATCACGATTCAACCCCATACGGAATGCTGTGTGATAACTCGCTGTGCGGTTTCTCAACATGCTGCCTGCGTATTGAGTATTCGTACCCTTACGCAATCGCAGAAGTGGACAGTGACTGAGTCCGTCTGGCATGTCGCCGGAGGCGGATAATGAGGACAAGTAGCGGAGAAAGAGTAGAACGATTGTCCCCCCAATCGTTTAGCATGGATGCGCATCCAACAGGTGATCAGTGCTCGACAGTGCTCATAAGCGCTTGAGAACAATCGCTCTACTCTATTTGTCGCGGATGAGCGATGCGTCGTTGATAGCTGATAGCCTTTCGACGCGGCCATGGGCTCACATTGCCGCAGATACCAATGGACAGATTCTGTCCAGCCGCGTGGTGAGGAACTTTGCTCGCGATGCGGTCCAAAGTCGTAAACCTTACAAGAACCTGGAAAATGCGTGTTTTCTTTGCTCGGCACAAGTCGTGCATATCTGTCGACGTTCGTTGAACGTCAATAGGGTGCTTCTTGCAAAATTACCGACTTCCCATTTTTAGAACTCACTACGATGAACGATGCTGACGAATCGCTGAGTACGCCCGAGACACAATCGAACGTGGCAGCTAAACCAAAACCAATCCAGCGAATCTTGAGCGGTCTGCCAACCATCCTTGTTCTTTCGACAATGGTTGCGGGTTGGATGCTAATGCATCATGTCAATTCCCAAAGCGCAACAACCGCTGAGATTGCTGAGATTGCTGAATCCGAAGCTCCCGCAGCGAGCGATACGCTCAAAATGACTGAGGGGAAGTTGAAAGCGGGAAGCTTCGAAAGTCTCCCTGCACAGCCCAAGGATATTCAACAGGTGCGTACCGTTCCGGGACGCTTACGCTATGACCAAACGAAGCTTGTCAATGTTAAGGCTCCGATGGATGGGATTCTTTCTGAGTTGCTTGTTGTCCCAGGCGACCACGTGGCCCGCGGCGACCTCATGGGCATCGTAAACAGCCCAGAGATTGGCCAAGCAAGAGCTAACATTCTTAAGTGTCAAAAGGAACTTGGCTTGGCTCAGCAAATCCTGCAACGAGAGCAACTGTTAGAGAAGAATCTAAAACAACTCTTAGTCATGCTGGACCAAGGTCAGACTTCCAATCAAATCGCATCGGCTATTTCAGATCTTGCTCTTGGGGCTTATCGACAAGATATTTTGTCTGCTTACTCCAAGATGCGACTTGCAGAGGAACTGATCGCCAAAGTACAGCCTCTTGTTGATGAAGGCGCAATCGCCGGACGAATCGTCCGGGAACGTGAAGCGGAGCGTCAGCTCGCAGAAACATCGTTTCGAACAGCCCGCGACCAGGCGGACTTTGCGGTCGAACAGTCGAAGCTTAAGGCTGAAGCGGATGTCTCCGAAGCAGAGCGGCAGTTAAATCTCGCGTGGCAGTCGCTTGAGACTTTGCTTGGCTACAAGGAGAACAAAGACACTGTCAATCTTAGCAATGAAGAATCGCTATCTCGATTGGAAGTACGCGCGCCATTCGAAGGAAGCGTTGAATCTAGAGGCTTTGCCAACAATGAGCGCGTGATGCGTGGTGACTCGATCGTCACACTCGCCAACACCGACTCGCTGTCTGTCGAAGCAAACATACGCGAGAGCGAGTGGTCGGCGGTTGGAATTGATGCAGGCACTCAGATATCGGTCATGGTACCTGCGTTAGGAGACCGCGAATTCTCTGCAACGGTTCGCTACTTCGGACGAGAAGTTCAAGCGGATACGAACTCCATCCCGCTGGTCGCGCGAATCGACAACTCCGAAGGTCTACTACGCCCAGGCATGTTTGTAAGAGTTGCAATTCCAATCGGCGAGCCACGTCAAGCTTTATCGATTAAGCCCGAGTCCATTCTTCAGCACGAGAATCAGGAGTTCGTATTTGTCGATCTTAGCGGCGGAGAGTTTAAGAAAGTTAATGTTACGACCGGTCAGGCATCTGATGATTGGGTCGAGGTAACCAAAGGTTTATCTCCAGGCCAACTCGTAGTCACCCATGGAACATTTCTGTTGAAATCAGAACTTCTGCTGCAAGGCGAAGGCGATTAGCAGCAGTCACATGTGTTCGCCTCGCCATCACTCATTTTCTAGAGAATCAACTGCGCTGAAGGTCTAGCCGCATCGTACATACAACTCGGATTCGCACTTCATGCTTACCAAGATCATTGAACTCTCGCTCATCAACCGTGGGCTTGTCATCATTCTCACGCTGTTGATGGCTGGAGCCGGGCTCTATTCGGCACTGAATCTACCGATCGATGCAGTGCCCGATATGACCAATGTTCAGGTTCAAGTTGTTACCGACGCGGGATCACTTTCACCTGTCGAAGTAGAGCGTTATGTGACGTATCCCGTCGAGAATACGATGGGAGGTCTGCCGGATGTCGAGGAGCTGCGGAGCGTTTCCAAATTCGGTATTTCCGTCGTGACAATCGTATTCAAAGAGGGCTCCGACATCTATCGTGCACGCCAACTTGTTACGGAGCGACTAGGAGAAGCAGCGGCTATTATTCCACTTGGCTATGGAACGCCAACCATTGGGCCACTGACTACGGCGCTAGGGGAGATTTTGCAGTTCGAGGTCCGCAGTGATCGGCATTCGCCGATGGAATTGCGAACGATGTTGGAATGGGAAATCTCGCCGCGATTACGCCAAGTCAGTGGTGTCACGGAGATCAACACGCATGGTGGATACTACAAGACATTCGAAGTGCAGCCCGATCCAGACCGCATGACCAGTTATGGTGTTCCGATGGAGATGCTGTTTCAGCGGCTTCTCGCGAACAACAATACGTCGGGGGGCGGATATGTGATTCACCATGGGGAACAGCGTTTCATTCGAGGTGTTTCGTTGCTCGAGAACGCAGAGGACATTGAGAATGTGGTCATTCGTCGAGAGGCAGACGGCAATCCGATCCTGCTTCGCGACATCGCCAAGGTCAGCATAGAACCAATGACACGACAAGGCGCTGTCACTCGAGACGGTCGCGGCGAAGTGGTCACTGGCTTGGTGATGATGCTCATCGGAGAGAATTCACGCGAAGTTGTCGAATCTGCAAAAGCCAGACTCAAAGAAATCGAAAGTACTCTGCCCGACGGCGTTCGACTGGAAGTCACCTACGATCGTGCAGCACTTATCGGACGAACGCTCAAAACAGTTCTTACCAACTTGATGGAAGGTGGAATGTTGGTGATTGCGGTTCTTCTGTTAATGCTCGGCAATCTGCGAGCTGGCATTATCGTCGCCTTGGCGATTCCCCTGTCCATGCTGTTCGCGACGAATGTGATGGCTTACACCGGTGTAACGGCGAGCCTCATGAGTCTCGGCGCGATCGACTTTGGCTTGATCGTCGACAGTAGCGTCATCATGGTCGAGAACTGCATCCGAAAACTCTCACACGACAATGGCGATGCCAAGCACGAAGATGTCATCCGCGACGCAGCGATCGAAGTTCGGAAACCGACGATGTTCGGAGAACTCATTATCGCAGTGGTCTTTCTTCCGATCCTGTTGCTCGAAGGAACCGAAGGCAAACTGTTTCGCCCGATGGCATTGACGGTTCTTTTTGCCTTGGGCGGTTCCATGATCCTGTCGCTCACATTCATGCCCGCCATGGCGTCAATCTTCTTACCGAGGAAAATGAAGGAAGAAGATGTTTTCCTCGTTCGGTTAGTGAAATTCTTCTATGAGCCACTTGTATCTAGAGCGATCAAACTCCCCTTCGTAACCGTAGCGATAGCCCTGACCGTATTCGCTATAAGTCTACCGATGGCCAGGAATTTGGGTGCGGAGTTTATGCCTCGTCTCGAAGAAGGTGATCTCTTGGTCGAGGCACTCCGCTTGCCCAGCGCAACACTTGAAGGCTCAATCGAAATGTCAACCCAAATCGAAGACATCTTGAAGAAGTATCCCGAGGTAAAAACCGTATTCTCAAAAACTGGACGCCCTGAAATTGCCAATGATGTAATGGGGGTACATCAAACCGATGTTTGGGTCTTGCTAAAACCCGTCCATGATTGGCCCACTCATAAGACGCGAGATGAGCTGATAGAACAAATGTCAGAGGAACTCAAAGCCAATGTTCCGGGAGTTGCATTTGGATTCACTCAACCAATTGAAATGCGAGTCGATGAATTGGTTGCGGGAGTGAAAGCCGACGTGGCCGTGCTGTTGTATGGCGATGATATGGAGGTGTTGGGTGCGAAGGGAAAAGAGATCGAATCAGTGCTTCGTTCTATTCTCGGGGCGGCGGATGTCAAAGCCGACTACCAAGCGAATCTCTCCACGTTGACGATCAAGGCCAAGCCACGCGCACTCGCGCAGTACGGCATTGATGCTCAAACTGTCCTCGACGTCGTGTCATCGCTGGGCGGCCATCAAGTCGGGCAGATCTTCGAAGGCCGCGCACGCTATCCGATCATGGTTCGCGTTCCGCAACAGTGGCGGGAGAATCTAAAACTGCTCGAACAAGTTCCCGTTGCCGATGCTAACGGTAAGGCAGTTCCTTTAAAAGAACTCGCAGATATTCGACTTGAGGAAACTCCACCAACGATCGATCATGAAGGCAATCGCCGCCGAACCTTTATCTCCGCAAATGTTCGTGGCGTCGACGTCGCCACGTTCGTGACTAAAGCAAAAAAGGCTGTCGCGGAGAAAGTTGAGTTCGCGCCCGGTTACGAGATTCGCTGGGGTGGCGATTTTGAGAACTTGCAATCCGCCAGTCTGCGGCTCGCGATTATCACGCCCATTGTGCTGATGATCATTATGCTCCTATTGCATACAAGTTTGGGATCGATGCGATTGGCTCTACTGATCTTCTTAGCTGTTCCTATGGCTGCATCCGGCGGAATCATTGCGTTGTACCTACGAGAGATGCCCTTCAGCATTTCAGCAGGCGTTGGGTTCATCGCCTTGTTCGGAGTTGCTGTACTGAACGGGCTGGTGTGGGTAAGTGCGGCTGAGCATTCGAGAAAGTCGGGCATGCCTCTGCAAGACGTGAGCTACGACACGGCTCAAGTGCGTCTTCGCCCCGTTCTTATGACCGCCATGGTTGCCAGCCTAGGTTTTCTACCGATGGCCCTTTCCACGAGCGACGGTGCGGAGATGCAACGCCCCCTTGCGACAGTGGTGATCGGTGGACTCATTACTTCAACACTCTTAACGTCACTCGTAATACCAACCATCTATCCCTGGTTTGCTCGCGGACTGAAAGATATCGAGCTAACGCATGTCGACGAGCGCGATCCGATGCTTGCCTAGCCAATACACGGTGAGCGGCGATTGGTGCTTGCACTGGTCGGCGTTCTGGTTTGTGAATGCCTTCTTAAACTAGAATGTGGGTGAAAGCCCCCGCTCGCCACCCTTTTGTACTTCATATGCATTCTTTGAAACGAAAACATGATTCCGCCAGCAGCATCAACGCCGCTAACCGCTACGCAGACTTGGAAGTCACGTGAGACATTGATTGCGGTTTTTGCAATCTTGATGATCGCATTGCATCTCGTGTTACGCTTCGGTGTCAGCGCGTCGTTGCAAGCTGCTACATGGAATGCGCCTCTGATTCTAGTCCTGCTGCTCGGAGGTATACCTCTTGTTTGGGACTTGCTAACCAAATTATTGCGCCGTGAATTTGGCTCCGATTTGTTAGCTGGAATCTCGATCGTTGTGTCAGCGATTCTCGGGGAGTATTTAGCCGGTGCGCTGGTTGTGTTGATGCTGTCCGGCGGTGAGGCCTTGGAAGCGTACGCTGTTCGCAACGCTTCTTCGGTGCTGCGGGCACTCAGC
Organism: Pirellulaceae bacterium; assembly: GCA_041742175.1. Classification (GTDB taxonomy): domain Bacteria; phylum Planctomycetota; class Planctomycetia; order Pirellulales; family Pirellulaceae; genus Aureliella. Next base: position 21,612 of record JBGSJB010000107.1, on the reverse strand, counting down.
AAGCGCATGCCGTCGATAGCCCACCGCAAAACGCTCGCAGGAGTGGAAGACATCGCTTTGGAGAGTGTGTCGGTCGGTGATGTGTTAGCCCTGTTCCCGCATGAGATTTGCCCTATCGATGGAACGGTTGTCGAGGGACGCGGCGTCATGGACGAGTCTTATCTGACCGGCGAGCCTTACATGATGTCCAAGACTCCAGGATCTGCCGTATTGTCGGGCGCGATCAACGGCGAAACGGCTCTTGTGATCCGCGCCGACAAATTGGCCGTCGATTCGCGTTATGCCAAGATTATGGAAGTCATGGCGACAAGCGAACAGCAAAAGCCTCAGATGCGACGCATGGCAGACAAGTTGGGAGCTTGGTACACGCCACTCGCAGTCGCAATTGGGATAGCAGCATGGTTTGCTACTGGAGATCCGGTTCGCTTTCTTGCCGTGATGGTAGTAGCTACGCCTTGCCCCCTCTTGATCGCGATCCCCGTCGCCATCATCGGTTCGATTTCACTAGCGGCTCGACGAGCGATCATCGTTCGCGATCCCAGTTCGTTGGAAACGGCCGATACCTGTCGCACTCTGATCTTTGATAAAACAGGAACGCTCACGTATGGTGAACCGAATTTGATCGAGCAGTTGGTCGTTGATGGTTTCGATGCAGCGGAAGTACTGAGGTTGGTTGCGAGTCTCGAGTCCTATTCGAAGCATCCGCTTTCTCAAGCGATCATTGTTGCTGCGAAGGAAGCAGGGTTGCAGTTGCTCGATGTGGCGGAAGTGAGCGAGCGTCCGGGCGAAGGCCTGCGAGGCAAGATTGGCGGCAGAAGCATCCAAGTTACAAGTCGCAAGAAACTGGTTCTTTCAAACCCTGAGTTTCAGTCTGTGCTGCCACCACAGAAAGCGGGCCTTGAGTGCGCGATCATGGTTGACGATAAGTACGCGGCGACGTATCGCTTTCGGGATACGCCGCGAAGCGACGGGAAGAACTTTATCGAACATCTCGCACCCCGACACCGAATCACCCGGACGCTGCTGGTATCCGGAGATCGCGAATCGGAAGTGTCGTATCTTGCAGAGCAAGTCGGCATAAAGTCGGTGTTTAGCAGTCAGTCACCCGAGGACAAACTGAAAATTGTCAATGACGAAACTCGACTCGCAAATTCGATGTTCGTTGGCGATGGAATTAATGACGCTCCGGCGTTGATGGCAGCGACTGTAGGCATTGCCTTTGGGCAAAACAGTGACGTGACGACCGAAGCGGCCGACGTCGTTATCATGGACAGCTCGCTGAGGAAGATTGATGAGTTCTTACACATCAGCCGTCGCATGCGAAGAATCGCATTGCAAAGCGCAATCGGTGGAATGGCACTGAGTATCGTCGGGATGTTCTTTGCAGCGACTGGCTATCTCTCACCGGTAGCGGGCGCAATCTGCCAAGAAGTTATAGATATAATTGCGGTACTCAATGCATTGCGCGTTGCAATTCCACCAAGATCCATGATCGACTTTCAGACATCGGAATGAGTAAGTTTTGGTTCAACCGAGTGAGTACTGTTTGCATGCTCTCGGCGAGCCGCTACTTCCCTTCACTGAAATCGACCGCTTCGATCCGCAGGTGCTTGAGTTTGCTTCGCAAAGTGACACGACTAATTCCCAGTAGCATGGCGGCTTTAAATTGGTTTCCGTTGGTGTGTGCTAAGACTTGGCGAAACAACTGGCGCTCGGCGCGCGAGATGGCTTCGTCGTAAAGATTGTCTGTCCCCGCTTCCAATCGTTCCGCCACGAATTGCTCTGACAGGTATCCTGCAGCAACTGTAGAAGCATGGCCTTCACCTTCATCACCCAAGAGGGGAAGAAAGTCGGACAACAACACGTTTCCTCGCGCAGTCAGCAGCGACTGCTTCATGATGCTCTCCAGCTCTCGCACATTCCCAGGCCAACGATAGCTTCTCAGCAGATCGAGAGTTTCTGGAGCGATCGAGCGAATGTCCTTACCAAACTCGTTGCTGTAACGTCGTAGAAAATATTCAGCTAGAACGCGAAGATCGTCCTCGCGATCTCGCAGCGGCGGTAGGTGAATGGATACAACGCTTAGGCGAAAGTATAAGTCCGACCGAAACAGACCTTCTGAAACGAGCTGCCGCAGGTCGTGGTTCGTAGCAGCAATAATCCGTACGTCGACCTTGAGCGGAGTATTGCCTCCGACGCGCTCGAACGTTTGATCCTGAAGCACACGCAGCAACTTGGCTTGTGTCATCGGCGACATATCACCAACTTCGTCGAGGAACAGCGTTCCGCCGTCTGCTTGCTCGAGCTTTCCAATCCGTTGCCGATGAGCGTCGGTGAATGCTCCCTTTTCGTGGCCAAAGATTTCGCTCTCCAACAGTGCGTCTGGTATCGCCGCGCAGTTGATCGCTTGAAAGGGGTTAGTCGAACGATCGCTGTGATGGTAGATCGCTTGGGCGACCAGTTCTTTTCCTGTCCCGCTTTCACCGAGCAGCAACACCGTCAAGTTCTGCGAGGCCACGCGACCAATCGCCTTGTAGACCTCCTTCATCGCGTTGCAGCGTCCGACGATCGCTTCGCCTACGACTTGTTCCTCAGCGGTCGACTGAGCCAGCACCGGTTGAACGCGGACCATTCGACTCAGGTTAAAGGCCTTGTCGAGAAGCAGTCGTATTTCATCGAGTTCTAGTGGCTTGAACAGGTAATCGTAAGCACCGAGCTTCGTCGCTTCGATTGCAGACTGAACGGTTCCATGTCCCGTGATAAAGATAAAGGGAATACGAGGATCGACTTCGCGAAGTCGTTTGAAGAGCTCCAGACCGCTCGTATCAGGAAGACTTAAGTCGATAACGACAACGTCGGGTCGAGTGTCACGAAAGATCTTTTCGCCTTGAGAACCATCGTTTGCGGAGAGCACGGAGACATCGTCGCTCGAAAAAGCGCGCTCAAAGGCTTTGCAGATGGAAGTTTCGTCATCAATGACTAGCAGGCTTTGCATGACGCCTCACGGCTCAGCGACTCGTTCGCTTCATTCGATTCACGAAACTGGAGTGGTAGACTCAAGCGAAACTCAGCACCACCTTCGATAAGATTCCGACCTGTCAATGTTCCACCATGCGAGTTGGCGATGCGGCGACAGATGCCAAGGCCAAGTCCCACGCCCGTTGGTTTACTTGTCGAGAACGGTTCAAAGAGTTTGTCTAACATGTCGTCTCGGATTCCATTCCCCGTATCGATTACAGACAATTCAAGCCGTTGACCGCTTGCGTTGGCACGAACAGTCAACTCTCCACCGTCAGGCATGGCATCGAGCGCGTTAAGTGCAAGGTTCAAAAGCAACTGCTGCACCTGTGACGCATCGCCGTCGAGCATGATCGGTGATTCGTCGCATTCGATACTAAGATTGACTCGTTGTTGCCCACAGCGACCATCAATCAATTGAACTGTTTTGCGGATCACTGACTGGATTGCGAACGCTTCTCGCTCCCCCTGCTCTGGTCTCGCATAATCGAGCAGACTATTGACACTCCGTTCCATGCGGCGAATTTCTTGTTCGACAAGTTCAAGATCGTCGGTCGGTAAGCCTTCACTAGCGAACTTACTTCGATTGACTTGGATAAGCATCTTGATCGATGTAAGGGGGTTGCGAATCTCGTGCGCGACGCCCGTCGCTAGTTGCGCGAGGGTGGTCATTTGCTGTGCCCGGAGAGCTTCGGTCTCTCTTGCCATCAAGAGCCGTTCCGCTTCGGCCCGTTCTGCTTCGGTCAAGTCACGAATGATGGCGATACGTAGCGGATGTGTTTCGGAGGGATACTCGCTGACCGATACTTCGACAGGAAATTGGCTGCCGTCGGCTCGCTTGGCCACCAGACGAAACGATCTAGGAAGCACGTCAAACGAACGTGGGCAACCAACCAGGAATGAATCGATATTCCTACCAACTAGATAGTTCAGTTCTGAGGATATCAAGTTGGCAAGAGCCATGTTGCAGGAGAGAATCAAGCCGTCGCTGCTAAAGGTGATGATCCCTTCACTGGCATTAGCGACGATCGTCTCACTTCTCTCGTGCTCTTGAATCGCGATGCGTCGCAGTGGACTAATAATCACCCACCACAGCACCGGTGCGCAAACAAGCGTCAAGAGGACCGCGTCGAAGAATGCCTTACCGAACTCACCTAAGAAGTTTGGAATCACGTGCGGCAACACGAACATTACGCCAACTTCGACCGTGAAGATTAGCACCAGAACGATGCCTAAGATGCGGATCGGCGAGCCGATGATGGACAACAAAGCTGATACGCGATCGGACATACACCAAAGCTGACCAAATGAACTTAGAATTGAATGCGGAACACCGGGGCGCGTGGTCGTTCCGTCAGAGTGCGGGCCCCAGTAAGTGGCTAGCCTTCGAGTTCTAATTGACTCTCGGGCTGGCTGGCCTTTAGAACTCCATTCTAACATCAATTTTGACACAAAGGATCTCGCAGACGTGGGGCAGCCAGGCACTAGCTAAGTCGAAAGGCAGCTTGGCGAGTCAACCGATTTCTCGCCTCATGCAGTTCGACCAGGCAATCTCTGTGCCGACAATTTCCTGCCCCTCAAGATCGCTCAAACTCCGAGAATCGTGGCTCTAACGCGTATTGGAGAGCGCTAGAGGTCAGTTGCTTTACATACCGTTGGTCAGCTTCTGTCCTGGAAACTATTGACTGTCCTGGAAACTATTGACCTCCGAAAGCTGCACCTCGAATGCCATCGCCATTGGTGAAGTCGACGGGTGAATCGAGTCCGCCGGTCAGCAGCAGCCCATCGACCTTCGATACAGACTGTGCCAAATCGCCCTTGGCTTGTATTAACCGTACCGATGCATCGTAGTAATTGCGACGCACGACGAGGACTTGGAGAAAATCTAACTCACCAGCTTGATACGCTTTTTCTGAAAGCTCAAGGCTCTGCTTCACCTGAGGAATGATCTCATCTTCATATTTTCGAACGGCTCTCATCGCCGACTCGAATTCTTGAGCTGTTCTTGCCAATCGCGAGCGCACGGATTGCTTGATGCGCTGCACTTCTTGTGTCGCTCGAACGTAGTCCGAATAGGCAGCAGAGATATTGCCTGAATTCTTATTGCGTACAGGGATGGGGGCTGAAAGCTGCACGTTCAGCAGACTGTGATCTGTACCATCGTCATAACCAACTCCGAACTGTCCGATGACGTTAGGGATCGGTTGGGCCTGCTCGCGTCTTAGCAAAGCTTGCTTTTCACAAACGATTGCTTGAGCCGCCGTTAGCTCGGGGCTTTGCGAAAGAATCTCGCCGTACGCTTCTTCCCAATTCGGAACTGAGGATGGTACTTCGAGTTCGGCCACCAATCGAACTGGCGTAGCGTATTCGAGTCCGGCGATCGCAGCGAGATCTTGCCAGGCTCCTTGGTAAGCAACCTCTGCCTGCTCCGCCGCAAGAGTCACTTCACTTACGAGCGTTCGCGACTGCAACGTTTCGATCAACGAGCCTTCCTCTGCTTTCTGGCGATTTTCAGCGGCCTGAACGCCGCGCATCGCCACTTCGCTAAAGTCTCGAATCGCATCCAGTTGCTGTTGCGCTGCAACCGCTTCAAAGAATCTAACTCGAACGTCTGTTAACACGCGTAAGCGTTGAATTGCGCTAACCGCGTTCTGAGCGTTTTGCGTGTAGCCAAGCACTTCTCGATTGATGCCGAGTTTGTTCCCACGGACAAACTCTTGCTCCATAAATACCCCGTGCTGGCTTGTTCCGCGATCCGCGATCTGCTGCCCGAAGTATCCCAGCGTTGGGTTGGGGGCAGTGCTTACTTGGCTTCTTAGACCAGCTGCCTTGTTAGTAGTTGCCTGAGCAGCTCGGATAGCTGGGTTGTTTGCGAGAGCCAGTGCTTCAACGTTAGCAAGGGTCAGCGAGCTACTGGTTGAGGCTAAGTCGTCCACAACCACTGGATCAAAACTCTCGGCTGACGTTTCCTGCCGCCCTTCCTCAGATGCCGTGTAGCCAGCTAGGCTCACAACAGTAGGGACCGAGGGTTTCTGATTTACCGCAGCTATGCGATTGGGAGCTTGCGAGCGGAGCGTAGCTGTGTTAGCAATTCTGTCCTGGACTGTGGCGCAGCCAATCGTAGACGCTAGTCCCAAACAAAGCTTTAAAAAATGCAGTTTATTCATGGCATCCGTATTCAGCATTGGTTTGATTGAGAGATACGCTGATCTCAGAGCAGGTAACCGCTCGCGATAGATGGACAACCGCCGAGGAACGCTGTTCGAGAGTTTGTTGTGAATGCCTTAGCTGTGACAATCGGCTGATTCGTTCCGAACCTTCGCATCCCGACACGCAGAAGTACCGATTTCTTGGGATTGCGATAAACAATCCCTAAAATCCGCAAAGTCTGCCACAGCCAACATTCAACGTAGCGATCGCATGCCAACTAGCATGCGCCAGCATACTTGCCTGGAGCGCCGATCAATTCTCGCGAAGGCGATGGAAACGATCTGTCCAAGCAAGAGGATAGAAGCTAATCGCTAGTCCGACCTGGAACGGGGTGGGATCTCACGAACGTTTGAATGATCAATGTTTTGAGACAATATGCTTCCCCAAGACCGTTATTGTTCCCACTAAGAATTATACACCGGAACATAGCGGGCTTTCGAGATCTAAAGTCGATCGATGATTTCCATTTCGAGTTCAATCCATCAGTGAATAAGAAGGTCGTCTTCGACTTGGCTGCTGGTGAGTTCGTGCGCAAGGCTCATGACGCTCTGTTGATCGGACCGCCAGGCGTCGGCAAGAGTCGAGGACATCGAACACGAGCTCCTCACCTACGCTCTCAAACGAGCATCGCAATACGATCCAGCCACCCGAGTCTTCACAGTTGCCGATTCTCCACAGTCGATTGGCATGAGGCCTTGGGGGACGTGAGTGCGGTCGCAACGCGTTCTTGATGGAACTCGACACGCTGTATTGCGATGTCATTGTGGATCGCTTCCAGCGTTTCACAGGTATCCCAGCTATCTTGGAACGAACGGGCGCATCTCCAGTCCCCATGAAGGCGCGAGAGGAGAACATGCGATGAACATGTCAGTTCGATTGATGCGTCTCAAAGAACTGTGCGATCTCTGGTTTGCCGGCGCTACTCATCGAGACTGCGAGGGTGAGATCGGAGAGCTCGCCATTTTTGGCTTCAATCGAAATGCCATTGATGTCAAGAAAGACCAATGCTGCTGCAGTACCAGTCCGTTTGTTCCCCTCAACGAATGGATGGTTCATCACTATGTGGAACAGGTACGCGGCAGCCATCTCAAAGGGAAACGCGTGAAGATAAACACCATCGAAGCTTGCTCGAGGTTGCTCGAGGTTGCTCGATTGCCGACTCCAAAAGGTTCACATCGCGAATCTCACTCGCGCCGCCGTAAAGCGCGGTTTGATTCGCGTGAATCTGCATTACGTCGCTGAGTTCAAGAAAGTCGACGTCTGCCATCTAATGCGCCAGCCTGCGCAAGTCGTCTTCGAACTTCGCGTTGATCTTTTCGAGACTCGCTTCGATTTTCTTTTGACGTGTTTTATCACGGCATGGAGTAACAAGGAGCTGGTCGCCATTCGTGCTTATTTCAAGCGGGGTATCAGCGGAAATTTGGAGCATATCCAGGATTGGCTTGTCTATCACGAGAGCCAAGCTGTTCCCGTGTTTGATCAACATTTTTTGCATCGTTTTATCCCCTTTTGGATGGTATCACAAAGTGTATACCGCAATTCGGGGAAAGTCCAGCTGAGCCTAAATCCGCATGCAGTCCCAACTGCCGTTCTCGAACAAATACACATACACATGTCTACATGGGAGAGCAGTGCTTGAGTATTTTCCTAGTTCCGAAAGACAGAATCTCGGAAAGGCCTGTCACGGTGGATTCGCAAGTCCTGTATCGGGCGGACTCGTATGAGTTCGATGCGCGCCATACAAACAGCCCTCAGCAAAAGGTAAAAGCTTTTCGATTTTTCGAGCGGAGAATGTAGGTTTCGAACATGAAGCTTAGAGTGGTCGCAGATGTTGTGCTATGTCGTTAAAGCTATGGTTAACAGGCCATTCACTACTTGCGCATGCTGCGGTCTACTTGACCATGACTTTGATTCAGTGCGCTCTTTGCGACCACCCAGTTCGCCGCTGTTCGCCGAGGAAAGGAGTGCGGCCATCTTCTTGAATGCTGGACATTAGATGACAGGGATTAGCGAAGCCTTCACCAATTTTAAAATTTCTCGCCAAATTTGCTAATTTTTTCTTTTAGTGAGCTTAGCCCTCGCGTTCGGCACGACCCCTGCGGCAGCGGTGGTAAAAGGTATCGACCGTTTCGATGCTGCGTTAAGTCTATTCAATGCGAGGTTTGTTATGTCCCACTTTTCACTTGTTGCCGCGTTCGCCCTATCCGCGATCGTTCCGCTCTCGGCATTCGCTGACCAACATGAGGATTCGAAAATGAAAAAATGCGCCGAAGTCTGTGCCGCTTGCCAAGTCGAGTGCGATAGCTGTTTTGATCATTGCCTGAAACTGCTTTCCGAAGGGAAAAAGGAGCATCAGGAAACTGCAAGAATTTGTGCTGATTGCGGCGAGTGCTGCAAAACATGCGCGACACTGTGCGCGCGCAACAGCCCCTTAGCTAAGCCTATGCTCGAATGCTGCGCCAAGTGTTGTGAAGAGTGCGCGGCCGCGTGTGAAAAATTTCCTGATGACGAACATATTGCTGCTTGTGCTAAATCCTGCCGGGATTGCGCGAAGGAATGTCGCGACATGCTCAAACAAGTTCAGAAATGATCGCAGAGCAACAGCTGGGATAGTGACATGAAGAGTCTGTTGTTTCGGGCCGCGCCTCAGGTGCGGCTCGAAACTGAACTCATCTGCGCGACCTTAATCGCAATGCCTCGGTGACGATTGGTAAACCAGTGACGATTGCTAAACCAAGGACGCAGATCCGACGAACACACGCCTTAAACGCTGAGTTTCAATAAAAACGTCGTCCTCAACTGAACCCGCGTTGCACACACTGGAGAGCTTAACTGGCCCTTAACCCAGAATTGTAATCGCAGGGTGGACCGTTTCGAATTCGCCAGCTTGTGGAAAATGGTCGAACTCGACCGCCGCACCTTCCGTCGCAATGTTGATTGAGACACTGGTCACTGCTGGAATCTGTCACTGACTGGAATCTTGCGCAGCTCATTTTCGACGCGTCGGACACAGGCAGCGAAATTCATGGATGCCGACACGGCACCGATTCTTCAGGTAGAATGGGCCTGCTAGCGAGGAAATCTGCCGGCACTTCGAATCGCGGAGCCAAAATCGGCAAAAAATCTGAAATTCCGTGAAGGAACGCGGCTTGAGGTCCATCCAAAGCACGTAAGCCTCGAAATTTGAAGCAAAAGCACGAGTCATGTCATCACTTACCATCCATATCGTTTTGCTGTTCGCGGTTGCGTACAGTCAAATCTTTGGCGGAGTTTCGTGTTGCTGCCTCTCGCGAACGATCATTGCAAGTCTGGCGCCCGCGCAACTGGCTACGCCAGCCAGCGCTGATCACGCGATGCCAAACGCGTCCCTTGCGCCAAAGTGCCCCAAATGTGCTGCTGCCCAAGCATCCGGTGCGAGAAGTGTGAATTCCGAGGGGCTTCGAAGTTCCAGCGTTGCGGGGAGCAACGAATGCCAATGCGCGAAAGCTCTTTCTAGCGCTACTGCTCAGCACGAACCTCGATCTGCGTCCATTGCTGTGCAGTATTTCACGACTGCCCCAACGACTTGGGACGTCATCCCTCGTGCGCAACGGATTGTGTTTCAAAGACATGAAGTTCCCATTCCCTTCGAGGGTTGTTCCTGGCAGTCGATCGCCTGTATTTGGAAGAAATGAAAAGAGCGCAATCCGATAGCTTCGGAATTGTTGACTGGCTGTGTGCTTAACTTCAGGCGCACACCACTGGCTTTTTAGTTTCTTATTCAAAATAGGTGAATTATGTTGGCAAAAGTCACTCTTTTGAGCGCTCTCGCTCTTTCCGCAGTTTCCTACTCTGTAAATGGAAGTCAGCAAAGCACGAATGCAGCGCCTGAGGCCTCCGTTAGCGAACCTACCTGCTGCATGAAACATGCTTACTGCTGTGCTGTAGATCAACCTTGCTGCCCTCGCTAGATCGACAAGTACGGTCTGAGATTGAGTCCTGCTCGAAGCTACCGAAGGCTTCGGGCAGTTTTCTCTTTTCGGCGGGAAGGAGTGAAGAATGATACCAACTGAGTCATCCAATGAGATGAATGGAAAAGCGGAGGATCACGCATCACCGCTGACTAAAGAAGAATTGACGCTGTGGATTAGTCGTGCCAGCAACGGACATCGAGAGTCACAAAAGCACATTTACGAACTATTGGCAGCTAGGTGCTATCGAGTCATTCGAAAGATCGTTGGCGGTAGTCATGCTGACGACGTGATGCAGGACTTCGTCATCCACTTGTTTTCGAGGCTTAGTCAGTTTCGTTTCGAATCGACGCTCGAAACATGGGCGCACCGAATGGCTGTGAATCAAAGCTTGCAGTACCTGCGAAAAATGAAACGGGAAGAACAGCGTATTCAAAAAGTCGCGGAGGCTGGAGAAGTGTCTTTAAATGCTAATGAAGAGACTCAGGCAGACGAAAATATCGAGGTACTTGAATTGGCCATGCAGCGTATCACAGGTGAGCAGAGAGCAATATTGCACATGAAAGAAGTCGAAGGGCTTGGATACTCAGCGATCGCAAGCGTTCTGGGCATTCCCGAAGGTACCGTTGGTTCACGACTAAATAAGGCTAGAAACGAATTGAGGACTTCTCTGATCCACTTGGGCTGGGAGGCATAAGAATGAATTGCGATATTATTGAAGAACACTTGTCTGCGTACATCGACGAAGAGCTCGACGCCGCGGCTTGTCTCCAACTGGAGGAGCATGTTGAACAATGCGATGCATGCCGTGGGCTGATGTCTGAATACCGCTCGATGGGCGTATTGATGCGACGTTCGGAGCGAATAGTCGATACGGAAGCAGTATGGGAACAGGTTTCTCGCAAACTCGAATCTCGTGTTGTGACACTTGCTTCAACAGAATCCCAATGGAGGGCTTGGACCAAGCGTTATGGCACTTCTATTTTGGCTGCGGCTGCTGGTGTTCTTCTCCTGGTTTCGGCACTGCGCTATGCTGCGCCCGATAACCACGACACCGCTAATGCGTTGCACGAGCATGCTGCCATGGCCGTAGATTTTGCCGAGGTGTTCCGTGCGGCCAGAACGGAACCTCAGCTCGCCTTGGCCAAACTGAGCGAGAAGTACGACGGCCGTGAGCTAGGTACCGAAGAAGCTACAAAATATCTTGGCTATCAGCCGGCATTATTCAAAGGTGTTCCCGAAGGGTTCACTCGTGTATCAACACACGTTTTGAACATGCCATGCTGCAAGTGCTCTGCAACCATTTGTGAGCGAAGTGACGGCACATCTCTGATTGTCTTTGAACATAGAGATGAGCAACTTGTCTGGTTTGGTGATTCCCCATCAATTGAGATGCATTGCGCTGGCATGCCTTGCAAGATTATTGAGTCGGCGGGGCAACTAGCCGTTAGCTGGAGAAACCAAGATCGGCAAATGACGATCGTCGGCGCTGATGATCTGACCGAAGTGAATCACTGGGTTACCTCCATGAAGTTGTAAGTATCTGCGGAGCGTCGCTCAAGTAGCAACCGTTCGATTCTACTGTTTAAATTGAAGGTGTTTAGAAATGAAAAGATGGAACTTGTGTTGTTTGTCCAGTCTTCCCTTAGCGGTGTCCACTCTGCTTTTCCTTAGTGGCTGCAATCCGTCGCAATCGGACAAGACCGCAGATCAGACTGTACCACGCGTTGAGGGTGAAAAGGCTGGCGTTGCAAGCGATGAGAGATCTGCCACGAACTCAGTTGCCGGCGACGTTGACAGTGAACATGGTCATATCCCGGGTGCTCACGGCGGCATCATGATTTCTCTGGGGAGAGACAGTTATCACGTGGAAGCGGTCATCGATTCAGCAGGTGCTGTTCGGCTTTACACGCTTGGCAAGGATGAGAGTCGAGTTATCGACGTGGAAAGCCAGGCGCTGAAAGGGTTTGCCAAAGCAGAAGGGGATGCAGATTCCAAACCCATTTCATTTGAGGCATCCCCACAGGACGGCGACAGCCCTGGAAGGACTTCGCTTTTCATGGGGCAACTGCCACAGGAGCTGGTGGGGCGCAAGCTGGATGTAACCATTCCAAACATTCGAATCGATGGCGAGCGATTTCGTCTGGGGTTTGTCACTGGGCAGGAGAGCCATGACGAATCGTCCGACATGCCGGCTAAGGTCGCTAACGAAGCAGAACGAGAATTGTATTTGACACCGGGCGGTCGGTACACCGCTGCGGACATCGAAGCCAATGGCAATATGACGGCTTCGCAAAAGTTCAAAGGGATAAAGTCGGAGCATGACATGAAGCCAGAAGTTGGCGACATGCTGTGTCCTATCTCAGGAACGAAAGCGAATTCTAAATTTACGTGGATTATCGATGGTAAGCCTTACGAGTTCTGTTGCCCTCCATGCGTCGACGAATTTTTGGCTTCCGCGAAAGAGTCAACAGACCCGCTGCCTGATCCAGATAGTTTCATCAAGAAGTAGGTTATGACTCTTCCATCGCAAGCTCGAATCATCGCAGTGTTAATGCTTGCCCTGACTACGTCGGCGGCTCGCGGCCATGAGGGGCATCAACCGCTTCCCACCAAGGGCGTCCAAGTTGATACACAGAATGGTCAACTGACATTGTCAGCGCAAGCGCGGGATGCCATTGGACTCCAAGCGGAAGAACTTGTGGTAGGCACAGTTGCGTCCACGTTGACTGTCTATGCGGAGGCCGTTACGCCGTGGCAAGCAAAAGCGTTCGGCTCGGCGCAGATTTCTGGTCGCATCGCCAAACTACTATCGCGTCCTGGGGACTTTGTGAAGAAGGACCAGATCATTGCCGAGCTGAGTAGTCGCGAATTGGAACTGCTCAAACTGGATTATCAGCAAGCAGTTAATGACCTAAGCCTTAACCAGCGTCTGCTTGACATGACAAGACCAACTGCGTTGGCCGGCGCTGTGCCGATGCAACGATTGCTGGAAATCGAAAACGCAATTGAGCAAAGTCAGAACCGAGTGGATGTCGCCCGAATTCGCGCTCGTACTCTTGGCGTTTCTCCCGATGCCTTTCAAAACAGCGCATCTGGTTCGTTGAACTATCCCATTCGGTCGCCTATCGCTGGCCAGATCCTTCACTCGGACCTTGCAGAGGGCAAGTACGTGGAGGCGTTGGAGCATCTATTTGAAGTAGTTAATACCGATGAAGTTTGGGTTCGGCTTCAACTCTTGGAAAAGGATATTTCCAAGGCCAAAGTAGGCAACCGAGTGAAGGTCGAGTTCCCTGCGTCGTCGATCTCGGTCGAAGGCGTTATCGATCGAATGGATGCTGGTTTAGATCCCCAGACTCAAGTCAGTTCAGCGTGGATGACACTTGCAAACCAATCGATCATTCCTGGACTTGTTGGTCGGGGCACAATTTATACATCAGAGCAAGACGAGAAACTCACCGTTCCGCAGCGGGCAGTGTACAGCGACGGGCTGCAGAATTATGTATTTGTTGAAGAGGCATCGACTCGGACGTCCGCAGAGTACCGGAAGAAAACCATCCAGTTAGGTAAGCGTACTCTGGAAGCGCGTAAGCAAATGGAGCCGATGGTCGAAGTGCTCCAAGGCGACATTTATCCTGGTGATCGAGTGGTAGTAAAGGGAGGTCACGAGTTGTCGAGCTTGTTCTTTCTTGGCGTCCTAAAGCTTTCTAGCAGTGACCAGCAACGTTTAGGGATACGGACCGAACCAGCACGTCACCGCGAAGTTGCTTCGACTACGCAGCTCACGGCGTCCGTGACGTTGCCCCCCGAGAACCGAAGCGTGCTTTCCTCTCAGTTAGACGGAACGGTCCATTCACACAAACTGAATCCGGGGCGATACGTCGAGGCCGGTGAAATATTAATGGAGATTGCTTCGCCTGAATTTCATAAGCTACAGCTCGACCTGATCAGTACGTCGCTTGACGCCGATCTCTCGCTTCGTCGCGCTGATCGGCTTGAGGGCGCCAAAGGCGATGCGGTTTCACTACGCATCGTATTGGAAACACGCTCGGAAGCGGACCAGTTAAAGGCGCTGGCCGAAAGCCTAAGGCGGCAGCTTTCTACGTTGGGATTACTTGAAAACGAAATAGACTCAATCGTCAAAGAACGGCGAATCCTCGACTATCTTCCACTTCGCTCCAACATTGCGGGGCGCATTACCTCGTCCGTAGTCACATTAGGCGAAACCGTTTCCGCGAGCCAGCCTCTTGTCGAAATTCACAATCTCGAATCCGTATGGATTGAGGCGCATGTACGATCGCACGAGACCCATTCTCTAAATGGAGAAGTAAATGGCATCGCCACGATACTTGCCAATCCTGACATTAGCTTTCCAGTCGTTGTTTCACGAATTGGTCCCACCGTAAACGAGTCGACCCGCACACAGAGGATATGGCTTACTCCCATTGCGACCTCAAGTAGCCCGCAACTTTGCTCAGGCGCGTTGATTACGGTCGTCTTGCCGATAGGAAGTCCGACATCGACTCTAGCGATCCCGTCATCTGCAATCCTTCGCGAGGGGATGCACTATTTCAGCTTTGTTCAAAAGGACGATGGATACGTCGATCGACGCCGACTAAAGATTGGTCGCTCTGATGGTGCGTACACGGAAATTGTTGACGGTATCGAAGCGGGTGAGTTGGTCGTCACCGTTGGTGGTCGTGAGTTACAGACGGCCTTTGCATCATTGAGGTAGCATCCTTGCTCGACAGCATCATTCGTTTCTCATTACATAACCGGGCGATCGTTGCGATTGCATCACTGCTCGTAATGCTGGTCGGAGCATCGTTGCTTCGGACCATGCCTGTCGATGTGTTTCCTGACCTTAATCGTCCCACGGTGAGGATTATGACCGAAGCACCGGGCCTGGCTCCGGAAGAAGTCGAAGTGCTTGTGACGCGACCGATCGAATTACTCTTAAACGGAGCGACCGGAGTCAAACGCGTTCGATCGTCATCGGCCATTGGTCTTTCGATCATTTGGGTTGAATTTGACTGGGGAACCGACATCTTCATTGATCGACAGA
The DNA here is from genome assembly GCA_041742175.1 of Pirellulaceae bacterium. Lineage (GTDB taxonomy): Bacteria > Planctomycetota > Planctomycetia > Pirellulales > Pirellulaceae > Aureliella. Next base: position 6,369 of record JBGSJB010000107.1, on the reverse strand, counting down.
TCGTGAATGAGAAGTTGCAGCTAGCTCAATCAAAACTGCCGGCGGGTACCAACCCGACGCTCGCGCCTATTTCATCCATCATGGGTGAAATCATGTTGCTCGCGCTTCGGAGCGATATTGAACCGAGCTCGAAGTTTGAGGCGGACGCGAAAGCGATGGAGTTGCGCACGCTGGGCGAGTTCACGGTGCGCAATCGACTCCTTGCCGTTGAAGGCGTATCGCAGGTTTCCGTGATGGGCGGAATTCTTAAGCAGTATCAAGTCCTCACTTCCCCTTCGAGGCTAGCGGCTCGCAATGTAACCCTTGCACAGCTAACGGACGCCACCGCGAAAGCCAATGTGCTTGCGGGTGGTGGTGTGATGGATCGCGGTGAAAAAGAATCGCTACTTCGTATCCAAGGCCAGTCGCTAACTCTCGATGAGGTCGCTGCCACTCCGATCCTTTGGCGGGATCAAGTTCCTATACGTATTGGCGACGTTGCCGATGTCAAACTGGGTGGCCCGATTAAACGCGGTGACGCTTCTGCAGTCGTGAAGATTGAGCCAGATGTAAATTTCGCCGTCGATCGAGCTGCGGAATATGCTCAGATGAACGATGGCGAGCACGAAGCAGCTAGCGATAGAGAGCTCGTTGGACAACCGCATGCTAGGCCGTACCGCGAGTTGAGAGGTGGTATGGCGGTAATGCTTACCGTGCAGAAGCAGCCCGACGCGGACACGATAAAGCTTGACCGAAGAATAAACGATGTGTTGGCTTCGGTTCAGCGTGAGTTGCCGGCGGACGTAAAGCTTGAGTCCGAAATTTTTCGCCAGAGCCACTTCATTGAAGCTGCGGTTGACAACGTCAGTGAAGCAGTACGCGACGGCGCTATCTGGGTCATCGTGATTCTGTTTCTTTTGATGGGCAACTTTCGTACAAGCATCAGCTCATTGTCATCCATGCCGCTGTCAATATTGCTAACTGTCATCGTCTTTTACCTGTTTGGTATCACGATAAACACGATGACACTTGGCGGGATCGCGGTTGCCATTGGTGACTTGGTCGATGATTCGATCGTTGACGTTGAAAACATTTATCGTCGACTTCGCGAAAACAAGCAGTTGCCAACTGAAGCTCAGAAGCCTGCCTTGGATGTTATCTTCTCAGCATCGAGCGAGATTCGCAACTCGATCGTCTACGCAACTCTCATCGTCGTGTTGGTTGTGTTGCCGCTGTTCATGATGTCCGGAATCGAGGGGCGGTTGTTCGCACCGCTGGGTATTGCCTACATCGTCGCCTTACTATGTTCGTTGGTGGTCGCCTTAACCTTTACACCTGTACTGGCCAGTGTATTGCTGCCTCGCGCGCCATTCTTAGCCGACAGACGCGAACCTTTAATCATGCGATGGTTGAAGTACTGGGACGAACGATTGCTGCGATGGACGCTTAGTCGTCCAAGGACAGTCCTCGCTGGAGTAAGCGTATTAGTACTGCTCAGTTGCATGACCCTTCCTTGGATGGGCGGTGAGTTCTTGCCGCCATTCAATGAAGGAACAGCGACAATTAATCTACGACTTGAACCAGGAACTTCCCTAGGCGAGAGCCAGAGAATTGCTAGCCACGTTGAAGATATCCTGCTTGAAGTGCCAGAGGTTCTCTCGGTTGCCCGCCGGACCGGACGTGCCGAGTTGGATGAGCATGCAGAAGGTGTGAACAACACGGAATTCGAAGTGCGATTCGCTCAACATAAGACCGAGAAAGTGGGATGGCACAATGCTGTCCTGCGAGCGATTCCGATCGCGCATCTTTGGAGCTTTGAATACCAGGGGCGAGCGCAGGAGTCGGTGATTGCGGACCTACGCGATCGAATCTCAAGTATTCCGGGTGCGGCCGTGAACATCGGCCAGCCGATCTCCCATCGTTTAGATCATATGATGTCGGGGATTCGCGCGCAGATCGCGGTCAAGGTATTTGGTCCCGATCTGCGTGAGTTGCGTACCGCGGCATATGATGTCCAGGCTCGGATGCAGGAGATTGAAGGGGTCGTCGACCTTCAGATCGAGCCACAGATTGAAATCTCGCAACTCCAGATGCGAGTCAAGCGTGACGAGGCCTCACGATACGGACTCGCCCCTGGCGATGTGGCGGATGTATTGGAAACCGCATTCAAGGGTACGGTGGTTTCACAAGTTATCGAGGAAGACAAATACTTCGGCTTAGTGGTCTGGTATGACGAGGAATCGCGCCGAGATCCAAACGTCATAGAAGAAACCATTCTTGAGACACCTTCCGGAGCGAAGGTCGCACTTTCACAAGTTGCCGAAATCTTGGATACGACCGGCCCCAATGTACTCAATCGTGAAAACGTTCAACGCCGAGTTGCCGTTTTCTGCAATGTCCAGGGGCGCGACTTGGCGAGTGTCGTACGCGATATCAAACTAGCACTCCAGCCGGTTGAGCAATCTCTTCATGAGCTGCCAGGTGAGTATTATCTCGACTACAGTGGACAGTTCGAAGCACAGCAGCAGGCCACATACAGATTGTGGGGATTTGCACTGCTGAGTATCGTCGGCGTCTACCTGCTGCTGATGAAAGCCCTCGGCTCGCAGCGTTCTGCACTCCAGGTGATTGCGAACGTGCCATTGGCGGCGCTCGGCGCGATCGTTGCGCTCCTGATTGTGAATAGACCTGAAGCATCTGAGTTCGTGAGCCAAGCTTGGTATCTTTGGCCAGGTATTTGGATTCAGGCAACCCATTTATCTTTGGCGCACTGGGTTGGATTCATCACGCTCATAGGCATTGTTAGTCGCAACGGCATCATGATGCTCTCGCATTATCAACACTTGATGGAAGTTGATGGAATGCCATTTGGAAAGGAAATGATCATTCGAGGCAGCCTTGAACGCCTCGCGCCCGTAATGATGACAGCCATGACCAGCTTTGTAGGACTGCTTCCTTTGTTGTTCGGGTACGGCGAACCTGGCAAGGAGATCCTTTATCCGCTTTCCGTTGTGTTGTTTGGCGGAATGATTGCATCAACCGTTCTAGATCAAATCGTCACTCCTGCACTTTTTTACCTTTTTGGTTCTGGGCTACCAGTATCAAACAAAACGAGTTCACCGAATGCCTAAGCCTTTTACGAAGAGGGCTGTTATTGATATGGCATAGCCTCATTAATTGTTTTGTGCCTGTTCTGCTTCGCACTTCAGCACCAAGTTGCGAATTTTCTCCCCGTGCAATGAGACGTGCGTCGGACAAGTTGCATAGACAGATCTGGGAGGGACACTATTTCGGCTACTGCCAAGGTCTTTCTGCTCAGCGCAACCATAGACCTGGACGCTCACTGCGATAGACCGCCGCCGAACTGATGCAGCATCCAGGCGCTAAGCAACTTACCACGGGCGTACATGGTCGCAGCAAGCAATGGCAATCGTGATCATTTATAGACGGGTCGCAGCGGTCTGAGACGAAATTCAGTAATCCAAACTGAGTGAATCAGTTGTCACGCACAGGCTTGGCGAAACGTTAGAATATTTGCAATGACCGGGTGCGCATTCAATCAATTTAAGGGTTTTGGGTAGCGGGGAATGTCAGATGACGATTAGCGAGTTGTTTTCTTTAAAAGGCCAAGTGGCCTTAGTTACCGGCGGTGGTGCCGGAATCGGCAAAGCGATCAGCCTCATGTTTGCGGAAGCAGGCGCTGACGTGGCGTGCACGGACCTAAGTCTAGGCGATGCAGAAGCGGTCGCGTTGGAGTGTCGGCGATTTGGCGGCAGATCCATCGGTCTCGAAATGGACGTAACCAACGAGGAAGAAAGGCTGCAGGTTGTCGAAAAGGTAGCCAAAGAACTGGGGAAGTTGACAATCTTGATCAACAATGCCGGAGGCGGTGGCCCCAAACCCTTTGAAATGCCTATAGGCGATTTTGAGCGGGCATTCCAGTTAAATGTGTACTCTCTATTTCGGCTCAGCCAGCTTGTACATCCCCATATGAAAGCTGCTAGTGGCGGGGCAATTGTAAACATCAGCTCCATGGCGGGCGAGAACAAGAATAAACGTATGTGTTCCTATGGCGCTTCAAAAGCCGCCGCAAATCATTTGACGCGGAACATGGCGTTCGATCTGGGACCCGACAATATTCGTGTCAACGCAATTGCCCCAGGTGCGATACGAACTGCTGCTCTCAGAAAGGTGCTCACTCCTGAAATTGAGCAAACAATGCTCAAACACACACCACTTGCACGACTCGGCGAGGGCACTGACATAGCAGCTGCGGCTCTCTATTTGGTTTCCCCTGCATCTGCATGGGTGAGCGGACAAGTGCTCACGGTAAGCGGTGGCGGGTTGCAAGAACTCGATTAATTCAACAACTACAGAACCCCTTAAACGATGTGGACTAATTACGGGCGGCGCACAATACGTTGGAGAGGCAATCGCTCGGACCATTGCCGGCGCTGGTGCGAAGGTCATGATCGCGGACTTAAACGGCGACAAGGCGGCCGCCACTGTTGAAAAGATTGCTGCGGAAACTAGTCAAGAAGTACTTGGCATGAAGTGCGACGTTACCGACGAACTAGATTGGAAAAAATTGCGTTGCAAAGACTGCAGAGGAATTCGGTGGAATAAGTACGCTGTTTAACAACGTTGGGTGGGGAGAAAGGAATCCTGATCCGCTTGCAGTTACTAATGACCAAATGATTGCCTCGTACAAAATGAATACCCTCAGCGCACTCAGTAGGGTCGAGGCAACCGCTCCGCATCACAACCAGCGATTCAATCCAATCGCCCTCAAGCCGTAGCTGAGCCTCTGCAAGCGCCGTCGCGCTTGTTCGAAAAATTTAAACGTAGCGCGCACAATCAGAGTGAAACAGACGCCTTAATTGATATCGCAAGCTCAACTGTCGAGCCTGCACCTAATCGGTATCGAAGAGCCGTTGGCCAGTTCGACTGACCACTCTCTTCAAGCTTCTCGGGAGAAGTAGCATGTTACGGAATGTCTGTCAGAGAGTAGCGAGGTTTAACTTGAAAGTTCTGGGCGGTATGCCATGGTCGCGAGCCGTGGCGGTTTTGGTCGTGGCGGCGCTGGTCGTGGTTAGCGGATTGGCAGCGCCCATGGCTCAAGCCCAAACACGAGGCGGTGGCGGTGGACGTGATATCCACGATGACATCCTCTTTGACATCCTGGGGATTGCCGCGAACTCCACCGTTCCTCAAGCCACTGGCAATGGTGGCGGCGGTGGCGGTGCTGACATTATCATTTTTGACATTGTCGATTCCGTCGCGAATTCAACCGTACCGCAAGCCACTCGCAAAGGTGGCGGCGTTTTACCTGACTTCGTCCTCGTGAACGCTGTGTCGAGCAGCCAAGTGATGCTGCTGGGCGAGTCCGAAGCTGAGGACGCCTACTGGGGCTTGGTCGATATGGGGGACTCAGTCGAGCTGGGGCTAATGTGGGCGAACGAAAGCGGTCAGAGCATACTGATCATCCGCCTGCAGATGAAGTTCTAGCTGCGAAGTCCACGATTGATTGACGCTCGCTAATTCTACACCGCGAGAGAAAAGAGAGACGCGGAGTTAGAGTGGATGTATCCACGATCCATTTCTGCAATTCTTTTTCCTCTCGCGCGGCTTGCAGGTTTCGAGCGATCCGAAACGGCGAGCCATCTGCGGGATCTCATCGAGTACGATCTGCGCATTTACGGTCGCCTGGGAAAAGCCCGAGCAGCTCGGTAAAGTGCTCAGCCACATCCGCAGCGATGGCTATAGAAGTAAAATTTAATCTTAGGAAGTATCGGCACACGTTATTGCGCGTTCAGGGACGCGTTGGTTAGAAGTTCCATGACGAGCGCTCTCGGAGAAGACCGCTTGCGAGGTGACGAACCTCCACACCACCCCTGATGGGTACTAGCCGGGATGGGAGGCTCTCTGGGTTAACCAGAGCCAAAACCTATCTGGCATGCCCTGTCATGAAATGTCTTCCCGACAGGGCTTTCCTTTCTGTGCATTGGTCTGCCTCAGCAGGTGGACCATAGCCGCAAACTTCGCCGGTGCGAAGTCGAGTATCGTCTGGTCATCGTCTGAATTCATGGACGAATTGACGTTTACGGACTGGGTTTAAACAGATAGGATTTGAGGAATGAACCGATTTGTAGCTATTTTGCTGATTCCTTTTCTTCTTGTGGGCAATGCTCTTGCTCACTCGCACGGGATGGCTGCGCATCAATCGGCTAACCACGGACGGGCTCACATTGTAAGCGTACACCACAGGCAGGTGAGATTATCGGGGCGGCTTGGGTTTTTGTTTGGCAGCGACGATGCGGCGGGCGCGATCGAGCTGCTTTCGGTCCGACTTGTAGCGAGCTTCTTCCTCGCGATACACGCGGATGGCTT
>JBGSJB010000106.1:0-25264 GCA_041742175.1 Pirellulaceae bacterium | reverse complement strand
GGCATGGGCGGAGCGGGTAGTAGGGGAATGGGAATGGGAGGGCCCGGTGCAGGTGCCCCGCCTACGGAAACGGTCTATGCATTTGTCTTCGACGGTGAAGTGGTCGATGGACGAAGCAAGATTGAAGTTCTAACTCCGATACAAAATAAGGCGCCCGGCGGCATGTATATGGAAATGGGTGCGGAGGGCTACGGCGAAATGGGCAGCATGATGGGATCGGAAATGGAAGGGGCTATGGGCGGCGGAATGAGTTCGAGTTTCCGAATCGGACGTTTAGCGTCGCTCGAAAGCGTCTCCGAAGCACTGAACATCGCGAAGAAACCGAACAGCAAAGCGGTACCTTTCTGGAGCAAAGAGACCGCGAAGCTCGTTGGCGATTCCGTTCGCTTACACATTTGGAAGCACGATGCCATCCGCGAGTTGAAATCGAGCGACCGCTCGGCAGAACAAAATACTGCAACGGAGGAACTACTCCGCGTGCTGCTCAGCGAAGAGTACGACGGACAACTTGCGAGACAGCAACTGGAATTGAAGCGATTGCAAGAACGACTGAAAAATGTTGAGAGCGAAATCGTCCGCCGACGGCAAGCGAAGGATCGCGTCGTCGAAGTGCAGCTCGGAAAAATCGTTCTCGAATCACAAGGGATCCTTGGCGAAGGTCTTTGACTGAACACGCACGCTGGTGCGTCGCGCTACTTTCGCATTGCGTCCAAGCTCTGTTGCAATCCAGTCGCAATGGAGCCGGTGTCGGAACCAAGTGCCAGAAACTTGAAACCGAGCTGCTTATGCTGTTCGACGAGTTGCGGTCGCGAGAGAATTCCAGCGGTCTTGCCCGCCGATTCGCAAACGTTAATGACATGCTTCAAGGCAGCCACGAAAGGCTCAGTCGTAAAGTCATTGGGGCAATCGAGATTCACGGAAAGGTCCAACGGCCCGACGAAGAGCACATCGACACCTTCGACCGCTGCAATCTCTTCCGCACAAGCGACCGCTTCGGGCGTTTCGATTTGCACAACGACCAAGCTCCGCGCATTCGCTTCTTCAAAGTACTGTATCCATTCCGCCCCATAGTTCGTCGCGCGAATGATACCTGCGACGCCGCGTTTGCCGACTGGCGGATACTTCATACTCGCAACAGCGCGACGAGCCTCATCGGCGGAGTTGACAACCGGAAACATGATTCCAGCCGCCCCGCTGTCCATGACGAACTTTACGTCGTCGGGTTCCACACTGCGGATGCGTACGATCGGCGCCGAGCTTGAACCGCGGCACGCGAGGAGCATGTTCCGGAGGTCGGCAAGCGACCCGTTTCCATGTTCAAGATCGATAAGTAACCAATCGAATCCCAGCGATGCAGCGACTTCGACCGCCGCCGGCGAGCCGAGATTCAGAAAAGTTCCCGTCAACAATTGCGAAGTTAATCGCGCGCGATCAATCCACTGCATCACTGCAACTCGCTAAATCTGGCTATCTGTTTCGGAAAAAGTTCAGCCGACAACTCGTTCGGCTTGCTTGTACGCAGCACCCCTAACGCAACTCAGAGCCTAAACGCAAGCACTTTTATCCTTGTAAACGCTAGGAATCACTTGAGCGAAGCGGCGGAATGTTGGACGATGATCATAGCGGATCCTCACCAATGCAACTCGCGGAACTCACAATGTCTCATTCAAAATGTCTGCTGAACGGCTTGTCGAGAGAGATACGACGTCAGCTTCGGCGCAGTCGGTCGATCGCATGTGCGACCGTGATTGTCAGCTGTTGTTTGCTGTCGAGCGCGGGCTGCAACTCGCGCAAGCCGACCGCCATGGAGAAACCTCCAGCGGCGGACACTGCAACGCCACCGAAGTCTGAGCCACCAACGGCAGACGCAACAGACGTCGTAGCGGACATCGCAGCGGACGTCGTAGCGGAATCAGAAGAAGTTGATGTTGCGAGCGCGGAAAAAAGTATGGTGAACGCTGAGCCAGGTGCAGAAGTCCAGCAAACTTGGTCGACGCAGCGCGTGGTGGCGTTGCTTCCGAATGGGCCGATCGTAATCGATATCTCAGTGAACATTGATGGCCAATCGCTTGAAGAAGCAACCGACAACGCGACGCGAGCTACCATCGCACGAATTGAACGCGATTTGAAGCGACCGTGGACTTGGGAACAACTGCTCGACCATCCCCTGACCCAATCGGGCTGGCTCGGCAACCTCGTTCCTAAAGAAGATCAACGCGCGCAATTGATCGCCATGTACGACAAGGACAGTAACGATGAAGTCGAAGATGCCGAGCTCGCAGAGTTTCTAACTCGTGGCCTCGCGCGATCGAGCCCGCTGCGTTTCACCGACATAGGAAACGCTCCCGATTTTGTCGCCAGTGAATCGCCTTGGCACCAGCTTGACCTTAACCACGATTCGCAGCTCGACGAAACGGAGCTAGACGCTGCATCGACAACACTTTCGCGTTACGACCTCAACGCTGACCATATCTTGACTCTCCAAGAGCTTCAATCCGATCGCTCGGCGAGCGATAGTGGAATGTCGACGTCGGGTATGGCGATGCTCGATTATAAAAGTTCGTTTGCCATCGACTCGAAGCAAAAAAACGAAAAGGTCGCGCTGGGTCTTATCCGAAAGTACACTTCATTCGACTCGCTGACACGCGACGTCTGGTCACGATGGGACGATAAACTCTGGAGCGAGTTCGATACGAACTCGGACGGGATTTTAGTTACAGAAGAGGTTGAGCGGATTACGACGACCCCGCCGGCGCTGGCATTGAAGTTTCAGTTTCATCAAGACGGTTCGGCCAGCGCGATTCAAGCCGCAGTCGGAAAGGGTGAGGAAGTCGAGTGGAACTCACGTTTGCCGACATCTGGCAAAATTAATGGCCGAGACTTTTTACTGATGGCGACGGTAAACGATAGTTTCAGTAGCGGTAGTCGAAGTATCATCCGCAATCAGCTCGCTGCATCCCTCGGCAACCCTCAGCTTGCTGCCGCTATTCGCACACAACTTCAATTGGGCGACGAGGCATTCAAGACGCTCGATGCGGATTCAGATGGTCAGCTGAGCGATGCCGAATTCAACGACGCTTGGCAGTGGTTAACGGCCATCCGCGGCAATCGCATTTTGGCACGCTGGATGGTAGCTGATAAAGCGTGGTTCCAGATTGCTGACAACGACGGCGACAACCGGCTTACGGAAATCGAGCTCCAGAAGTTGTCGGGGCGACTCGCGGAACTTGACCGAGACAGAGACGGCCTGCTTTCGCCCAATGAATTGCCCCTCGCTATCCGGCTAGAAATCGCTCGAACCGACAATCGACTCAACCTCAACCTGCCGTCCTCTGGCGTACCGACGCCATCTGATAGCGGCTGGTTTGCGGCGACCGACAGCAACAGCGACGGATTCATCAGTAACGCGGAATTTGTGGGATCAATGGAGGATTTTCAAGCGTACGATAGCGACAACGACGGGTTCATTTCGCGCGAGGAGGCTTACAAAGCCAGAAAGCCGCATGTACAATAGGAGGGCTTTTCGCCAGAAACCTACACACTGAGGGTCCGCGACACTCCCTCTGCAGAGATCGCGTCAGGTGCTGTTGCGGGTTTTGGCGAAGCTTGGTGCCGTTTACAAATCTGCTGCTTACGATGATTGAATATTGCCCAGTTCATTCCTTTTACCAGCTCTGAACCGCGATTGCTCGCCCCGGTAATCGCTTGCTCTTTGATGATGTAAACCGAAGTTCACCGTACGTCCGACCCGTTAGGATAAATTTTAAGAGGTAAGTTTATGGCAGGCATCTCCTTGCTAATTGCTGATGACCATCAAGTGGTTCGACTGGGCTTGAAGAACCTTTTGGATGGAACCAGCATTACTGTTGTGGCGGAAGCGACCAGCGGCGATGAAGTGCTTAGCAAGGTCGCCAGTCACAAACCTAACGCGGTGTTACTTGATGTGCGCATGCCCGGCGGTGATGGCTTGCACATCCTGGGGCGTCTGAAGCTGGATTATCCCGAACTGCCGATACTCATCTTTTCGACTTATGACAATCCGACTTACGTGGCTCGCGCTGTTGCGCTCGGCGCTTCCGCATACGTTTTGAAGAGCGACACGCGAGCACGCTTGGTTGAATGCATCGAGTTATCGGTGAAGGGCGAATCGCTTTGGACCCGCGAAGAACTTCGCCGCGTAACCGGAGCTCTTGCGACGCCGCGCGTGATTTCAGATGTCGAAGTACCGCTGACTCAGCGCGAAAGCGAAGTCTTGCGTCAACTGGCGAACGGTCTGACCAACAAAGAGATCGCCAGCACGCTCAACATCAGCTACGAAACGGTGAAGGAGCATGTACAGCACATTCTTCGCAAAATCGGCGTCTCCGACCGCACTCAAGCTGCCGTTTGGGCTGTTCGAAAAGGCCTGCTCTAGTCCGACTTGGCTTGGTAACAAACGCCTGGGATAAAGACCAAAGGGTCAGCTTGAAAACAGGCCGACCCTTTCTAATTACGCCGAATGAGGCCGACACTTGCCACACTAACAGATTTTGAGCCGATTATTGCGGCGAAGTTTGTCTGACCAACGCACTGATGACTTTGAATTCGGGTGCAGTCGAGCTCTCGCACCATTCAAATAAGACAGACTCGGTAGTGGTAAGCACGGCTCCGCAGCGCATCATGCGTTCCATTGCAACGGAATGGTCCAAGTCCGAACGGCTACCGATTGCGTCTGCAACGATAAATACTTGCCATGCTTCCGCTATTAAGTCGAGCGCTGTTTGCAACACACAGACATGCGATTCGATCCCGCATAGCACAACTTGATTTGAGCTCTCGCGGAGGGGTTCGAGTGCAGCGAAGCATTCCCGGCAACTGAACATGCGTTTACTAAGCGCGGTGACAGTTTGACCAGGCTCACTTAGCGTAACCGTCGCGCCGAGTCGCTCGGGATACTGCTCAGTAATTCTGTGCGGGACGTGCAGCGCATTCGCGCCTGACAACAGCCTGCGCGCGTTCCAAGCAATTCGCTCACGCGAGCCAATGGTTGAAAGCAGCTTTTCCTGCAAGTCTACGATCAGCAACAAACTGCGCCCACGATCAAGCAACTGCGAACTACGTTTCGGGAAAACTGCCATCGTTTGCACCCACTTAGCGTCCGATGCTGTAGATCGCGATTCGCTTGGGATGAGCGACGTACAACATCAATCGATTGCCAACGGGGACCAAGCCCAAACCACGAACCGGATCGCTCAGCCGCATGTGATCGGTAACAATTCCATCCCCGCGCAGCAGATGCACCACGTCGTTCGCCTGCGCAACCGCCCACAACGCTTGGCCAGTCGCAGGATCAACGCTCGCCGTAGCAATCAAAGTGCTCTGGCCTTCCGTAACGATCGGCAACCGGTAATGCCATTGCTGTTGAAGTTGCTCGTTCAGGAGAAACACACCGGGCTCGTCTTGAGCAATCCAGCCGCGAGCGAGCGTCGTGGAACCCGAAGTGGTTCGAATCGACTTCCAAGGGCCAGCCGCTGGTTGAAACGCCAGTTTACTCAGCTTCACAGGTTGGCTTTGAGGCGCACCAGCAACCGCAGATTTCTTGTCGACGAAGGCTGCAGGTCGACCAAGAGCGGTCGCAATCGACGAGTCGCTGGAGAGTAGTAGCTGCTCGACGGCGCGATCCTCCATCACAACGTAACCGCCAATCAGCGAGTCGGCTGCGGTCTGCGGTACAAGCGCTAACGGTGGAGCTGGACATTTGCCGCTGAGCTGCTCGCGGTTGTTTGGATCGAGCAACTTAGTCTGATTGCTAGTGGTCAAAACGGCTAGTCGCGATGACTTGGAGTTGGCGAGCGTCATCCAATGCAAGTCGACGACACCTTCGCTAACGTCCAATTGCACAGTTCGGTTCTGTTCAATCGAGGTGTCGAACAACTCAACCGTCCGTCCATTCAGTTGACTGAACGCGAGGAAGTTTCCGTCGGCTGAAACTTCTAATCGCGCAGCCGTGTTTGGAAGAATTGACCAGCGCGTGCGAAACTCGCGCTTCGCCTGCGAGCTCGGATCTTCGCGGCGCAAGGTTCCATCATTGGTCAATGTCCAAACCATCTGCGATTCGTCGACGGTCAAAGCAATAACCTCGGAGTCGCCATAGGTTATGTCGTTCCCTGTCGGACTCAGTTCAATCGACTTCGTTGAATACTGCGGCGGCCGAGTGAACAGATCACGCTTCGCATCAACCGATGCAGACATGTAGAGTTCCGCCGTATGACGCTTCTGTTCTAGCTTAGCGTGCGCTATCACTTCAGCAGCCAAGTCCTCGCCAGCCGAAAGTCGAACGAGCAGTCCTGGTAGCAACTGTGGCAAAATCGGATTGGTTCGCTCTTCGAAAATCTGCAAGCGCTTTTCACTGTCCAGCACGACAACTGTTGGCGCTTCACGAACGCCGAAAAGGTCGAGTCCAACCGCTTCACTATCGATTACCAATTTGCCACTGAGGTTCCATTGCTTAGCGAGAGTTTCAAAGGTCGTTCCCGTCGCTGGATCCGGCTCTGCCCAAACGGTAATGAATTGCACTCGGTCCGCAGCCAGCGATGCGCCGACAGACGCCGCGACTGCCGCCAGTTGCGCAGCAGTTTCCCTGCAAGCGGGATGATCAGCCAGCCACGTTAAAACAGTGATCTTGTTTGTCGTGTCGGCTGAATTGAAAGCGACCACACCGCTAGGGTTGCGCAGTTGAAACGCAGGCACTTTCACGCCGAGTCGTTCGAGCGGAAGAGGTTGCGGCGCAGGCACAAAGCGACTGACGAGCTTTGCGTCCACCGGATAACTAACCGCAAACTTCGTCCATTCAATTGTCTCATTCGTGCGAATTCCGGGCAGCTCGATCGTAAGCTGCACGTTAGTGATGCTCTTGTCAGCCAACATCTCAGGCGACAAATTTGTGCTTGGCAATTGCAGACGTCGCAGCAGTAGCGACTCTTGGTGAATCCATAGTTTGTAGACCGCCGGGCCCCGAACGACTTGCAACGTGTAACACAATTCGCCGTTCACGGTCTCCGGTGCATCGAGCTGCAATAAGGCTGATTCGTTGACCAAGCCTGCCATTGGATTGGGACCAAGCAGCATGTCGAGCTGCGGTGGAAATCCAGCTAGACCCGCAGCAAGCTCTTCTGCGATCGCTGGATCCGCAAGTAACCAAGCAAAATCAGCCTGCGCCGGAACCGCCCGACTGATCACCTGGCCAGCCACCGCGGATGCACCGGAATTGCGAAGTTGCAAATGCCAGCGATTTCCGGTTGGACCCGCTTCCACACTGTATGCACGAATGCCGATTTTTCCAGGTCGCTCAAATGCAATCGAGAGTGGTGCTCGGTCCTCAAGCATTTCGCCGTTCATACGATACGCTAACCGCACGTAACCATCGTCATGGTAGCTGCTAAGTTTCTTATAGGCCGCGCGACACTCATCGATAACCTGCCTTGCCGATAAAGCCGATCCGGCCAAGCGTGTTTTGCCGCCGCCCGAATGCTGAACCAGTTCGTCGGTGCGATCGCAGGCCGTTAAAACCATGCAAACGACCAGCGTCGTCGCCCAAGCAATTTTGTCCCAACTTTTCACAGCAACTCCCTCGCAGCACTGAATCGCATCTTCACACCACGACCAAACGGCCGCACGAAACTCGCTCAAATTCTCAGATATCAGAATCACTCGTCTTCAGCAATCACAAACTCAGCTTCCAAACACCACGTTGCCAGAGTGACGAGGTCGTTGCGCGGTAGCAAGTTTTCTCGATCGTTTTCCTCTTGCTGTAACACGATCTTTTTAGCTAAGAACCGAGGGACGTGTGGACAAAATCAGATTTCCTGCGGCTGGGGCCTGGTACAGCGAAGAATGCACTTATGAAACAACTCAACTCATTCACTCGCTTCTCAATCGACTCCAACTTCTGTCGATTCGTAGCTTGCTGCCATATCGGGTCGAGTGTCAATGCAGCGAAATTCGCTGGACTACTGTTCTTCGTCAGCATTAGTTTGCTCGGGTGCGCTCAGAGCCCTTGGTCTGCAACCCATTGTGCTGCAATCCCGTCGCCGACGAACTCCACGCTTACGACAAGCGTCGCCGACAACGCGGATAAGCCAGAGCCCGAAATTGTCGTTCGCGGTCAGGATCCAGTCGATGGGCAACTAGTTAGCACCGTTAACTCAGCTTCTAAAGAAGCGTCGAGTATTCGTGAGTTTGATGCAGGAACACTGATCGCAGTTGTTGGTACCGAGCACATCTTAGCAGGCGATATGTACGTGTTCGTTGAACCGATCATCGAAAAAAATCGCGGCAAACTGAATGCAGATCAAGAAAAGCAGCTGCGCGCTAGCTTGGTTCGGCAAGTACTCGCGCAGTATGTGCAAATTAAAGCGCTTTATCAGGAGTTCTTCCGGGACATGGTAGGCAACAAGCCCCCCAAAGAAACTTCCGAGATGCAGAGCAAGGTCACGATGAAAGCGGCGCAGATTTTCCACGACAAGCAAGTTCCACTGATGTTACAAAAGTATCAAGTTGACGACCTCGCCTCGCTCGAACGCAAGTTGCAGGAAAAATCGATGTCACTGGCAACTCTGCAAACACAGTTTACTGAACGTGTGCTCTCATCGGAACTCGAACGCAAGTACGTCCCCGATCAGTACGAATTTAGCCGCGCCGAATTGCTCGCCTTCTACGAAGATCATGCTTCTGACTGGAATGTGATTGGTCGTGCGAAGTGGCGTGAGCTTTGCGTGCGTCTGAATAAACACTCGCGCGAGCAAGCGGAAACTTTGATCAAGCAAATGGGTAACGAAGTCTACCTGGGTGGCAAATCATTCGAAGCGGTCGCCATGCAACAGTCCGAAGGTTTCACCGCAGAACAGGGTGGAGTCCATGATTGGACATCGCAAGGTAGTTTAAAGTCAAAGGCGCTCGATCAAGCCATATTCTCGCTTCCCCTTCGCCGCTTAAGCCAAGTTCTCGAAGATGAAATCGGCTTTCATATAATCGAAGTGCTCGAACGCGAACCCAGCTATAAGAAGTCGTTCGACGCGGCACAAATCGAAATCCGTGCGCGGATGTCTGAAGAAAAACGCAGCAAGCTGCTGGAAGAATTTCACGGCAAAGTGATGTCGCGCACTTCAATTTGGACTCTCTGGCCAGAGGATATTCCCAACAGTCGCGCTCTGTCGGAAGCACTTGGCGAAGCCTTTCAACCATGAAAAAAAATCGGCTCGCTGAATTTCTTCAATGAGCCGAATAAGTTTCGCAGTCTAGATGTTGTAACAGCGATCCCTCGCTTATTCTTGCTATCGGCCGCCTCGGCCGCCTCCAGGACCACTGCCAAAGCCACCCTCCGAACTGCCTTCGCCGCCCATCATGCTGCCACCACCGTCACCCATGCCCATGCCCATGCCTCCCGCACCCGACATGCGTTTTGCTGTCTCATGCTCGTCAGCAAAAGTGTGAAGCCGGTATTCGAACGTATCGTCAATGTCGTTCGTGAAGTGGAGCGTGCCATCAAGCAGCCTCAGCATAACTTCACCGCTTGAGGCGAGCGGATCGCCATCGCGTTTACTGCTCGCGCCCAGTTCTTCACCACCGCGAAGATCAATGATGATGTAATTGGTGGTTACTTGGAGATCTCGCTTCTTGATGACACGTGTAGCAGGCACTACGAAATCGAGCGTCTCCTTCTTGCTATTGAGAACGCTGCCTCGCTTGGCATTATCAAAGTTCTTGGCATAAGTCGCACCAGTTCCTAGGTCGGCAGTCGTCGCAACGATGTTGACTTCCGAATCGCTCACTGCGGATGGCCGTGGATTGGTGCTTGGATCAAAACCTAGTCCAGCAAAAGCGTCGTAACGCGCTGAAATACGAACCGGTAGACTGGGTTCACTCCAATCAGTTTGCAGCATCGTGCGGCGGGCTTTCGGGTTCGCTTTGATCACTTCGTCATCCGCCCTACGCAAGTCCGATACGCGATCGAAAACGGCTTTCTGAAGACTGCTAGGCTGCGGAGCTGGAATGACATCCCGCGCAACGCCATCGCGACCAGTCATCCGCTCGGGATAGTTCGGATCGCGCATGATTAGGCGAGCTCGATAGCGGTACACTTTGCCCAAATCTTCCTTCGAAAGCATGTCATAGAAGCGAAGCATCTTGAATTCAGGCTGCGGACCGGCGCTCATCGACATCCCTCCCATTCCCATGCCGCCCATGCCCATACCGCCCATGCCCATACCGCCCATGCCCATACCGCCCATACCCATGCCGCCCATGCCGCCCATGCTCCCCATGTCACCTTCGCCGCCGTATCCGGATTCCCCACCGTACATGCCTCCGTCCATTCCACCTTCCATGCCCATGCCGTCGCCCATCCCCTCCATGCCGCCCATGCCACCCATGCCCATGCCACCCATGCCCATGCCACCCATGCCCATGCCACCCATGCCGCCAGCGGTAGACCCTCCAGCTTGTCCCGGCAGGATGTCATCGTCACCTTCCTTTTTCTTTTTCTTGTCGTCGCCGTCGGGTTGTGTGGGCATCGACAGCATTTTCGTATCCCACACCCAGTTAATTGCTGGATGTTTACAAAACTCTCGATAATCTTTAATCAACATCGGCGGTATTGGCATCGTCAAACCGGGGTGCCATGCATTTCGATCAATGACTTCCGGAACTGGGCTGCCTAATGGACGGCGTATCGCCCAGTTTTTACGCAGCGCATATTGCTTGATGCCGTCAGAAATCGTCTTCCACTCGTTCTCTTGCACTTCGCGAGACGGATTCTTAGTCACATCGACACGTTGAATTTCAAAAGAGAGATAGGTTGGCGTGTCACGCATCAGCACGTAATCACCGGAGTTCTTGAGCTGTCGTTCGTAATCGTCAAACATCTCTTTGTGACGAACTAAAGCGGTCGCAGCTACGAATATTGCGCCCTGTGATGCCACTTTGATTTTTGGGCCGCGATCACGAGCATTGCCTAATCCACCACCAGTGCTTCCGGCGCCAGCGCCTTCACCGCCCATACCCATGCCGCTACCACCACTTCCCATGCCCATTCCCATGCCCATGCCCATTCCCATCCCGCCTTCGCCGCTCATGCCAAGCATCGCGCCGATTTGAGCACCGAGGTCATACTTAGTTAGCAGACGACGTGGTGGTGGCTTGACCTTGTCTTCGTCGTCATCATCCTCATCTGTAGGATTATTTCGTCTAGCAGATCGTCGACCGGTAATGCGATCCGCATCCGGGAAAGCATCAAAAGGGTCGACTGTCTCTTTCGGAACTTCGATCGCGATCGGACCAGCAACACACTTTACAACCAATTGTTCTGGCGGGAGGAGTTTTGGATCGCCTCGCAGCTCGCGTGGACCGCTAGCTGAATCGAGCAGCGAACCGATCGCGTACTCTTCCGCTGCGGTCGGTCTACGTGCTTTTTCTACTTCTGGAACAAACGCATGCTTGATCTCTCGTTCAGAAGCGATAGCTGGCCAATGATCGTCAGAGATCTGAGTAAGAACTTGATTTGCGGTCTGGCTTAACGCGGTCGGCTCGCGATCTGTCGGATACCCTTGGCGACTGACGCCGTCGTAAACAAAATATCCTGCCGCAGCCACAACCAGCGACATGATAATTTTTTCGACATGAGCCGCAAAAAAATTGGGGCCGCTCTTACCTGTAGCAACAGCTTTCGACTTCTTTGGCTTCGCCGGAGCTTTAGGTGCTTTGGCAGGTTTTTCTGCTTTAGCTGGCTTCGAAGCTTTTGCAGACTTTTCGTCCGCAGGCTTGTCAGCTTTATCTTTCTTGCCAAACATGAGTTACTCCTTGATATCTCGAGATCTAAAGTGTTCGAAGCGTTTAACAAGAAATCGTCTATTGCGGGTTCGCAGGTTGAGATGCCCCTGCATCGGCTGAACTACCCGAGTTCGGCACAGAGTTTCCGTCGGCTGTAACTTTGCCGTTCACAGCACTAGCTCCACTTGCACCATTCGCAGCTGGTTGACCGTTTGCATTTTCGCCGCTCGCACCCGCCGCACCCTCTTCGGATTGCGACTGCTCTATTGGAGCGGCTGGTTCTTCTACCGCCGGTGTCTCCACCGTATCCGAAACCTGTGTATCTTCGGTCACTTTATTGAGCCCAAGGCGTTCGATGGAGACTGGATTATAAAGATAAATGACACCATAAACCTCGACAGGCATTTCCCAAGCTGGCTTGGTTCGCACCGTTCCCATACCACCCATGCCCATACCACCCATGCCGTCACCTTCCGATCCCATTCCCATTCCGCCACCGTCGCCCATTCCCATTCCCATTCCCATTCCCATTCCCATTCCGCCCATGCCCATGCCGCCCATGCCCATTCCGCCCATGCCCATGTTCCCGGAAGCCGAAGCTGCAACTGTGTCGCCGATCCGAACTTGGCGAATTTCTAACATGAGAGCTGCATTTCCGCAGTCAGCGAGAAACTGCGGCAGTTTGCGTTGATCCATTTTAAAGCGCAAGCGGACGGGTATTCGTTTCGCGACCGCAAAGTAAGCGTCTTCCGGCGATTCACTCTGCATCTTGGCTCGCAAGTCGTCGCCTGTAATTGGATTGTAAGTCGCATCGACATAGCGACCATTTGCTGGGTCAATCGTCATCACCATTCCAGTACCGCCTTCGCCTGACTCCATCTCCCCGCCACCTCCACTACCGCTGCCACTGCCGCTGCCCATGTCCCCCATGCCACTCGACGAGCCCATATCCATACCCATTTCGCCCATACCGCCTTCCATGCCCATCGAACCCATGCCCATTCCCAGTCCCATTCCTGCGCCCGACGTGGGTGTATCAATCATCCCAGCGCGACCAACTGCAGCTTTACCGATACGAATGAACTCAATTTCCTTGATTGGGGCTTGAAAGTTCGCCTTCGCGCCTTCATTTGTCTTGGCAATGATGCGCATAATGCCTTCCAAAATCCACATATTCTCTTGAGTGTAAAGAATCTCATAGACAGTCGGAGCGTCGCCTCGCCACAAGCGAATTGAATTGATTAATTCATCTTGACTGGCTTTCGGCCAGATAACCAAATCTTTTGAGAGCGTCATGTTGTTTCCCATGCCGCCGGATCCGCCCATACCCATTCCCATGCCGCCATCGCCGTAACCTTCGCCGCTTCCCATGCCACCTTCCATACCCATGCCACCCATACCCATGCCACCCATACCCATGCCACCCATACCCATGCCACCCATGGACGAGTTATCACTTGCTTTGCCGACCCATTCAGTTCCAATAATTTTCACAATCTTAGGTAGCTGATCCGCAAAATAAATGGCATAAGCTTGACGCTCGGTCTTAAAGATGTTTGTGGGTTCTTCGGGATAGGTCAGCGTAGTTTCGATGGGATGGTACTTCTTGAGCTTGTCGATCAACTTCATACCGGATAGCGCTTCGACTGGCCAAACGAGCAACTTTGCTTGGCGTTCGTACTGCAGCTTCCAGGCGGCTTCAACGTCATCGCGAACGTCGGCAATGATCGCATCCATCTTTTCTTTCGTGACATCATTAGGATGCGTTGCGAGACTCGAACGCACGGTGTTGACATCGTTATAGCGCTGATCGAGTGCTGAAGCTTGGTCGGTGTACAGTTTCGAGAGAGTCGAACTAGTAAGAAAAAAACCAACCACAGCCAAGATCACCGACAATGCGGAAATAATCCAAAACTGGTGTTTGGCCAACTGCGCCATGACTTGCTTTAGTTGATCCATAGTTAATTACTCCGTGGCGACCATGAAGGGTTTTTTCGATGTGCAGTACTTGAAAGTGATATTACGCATGCGCAAATTCTCGCCAGCGTTTAAAGTCAGCTTATGGATTTGGATTTGCCGCCGGATCTAAGTTCGCATTCTCACCGTCAGCGGAAGGTTGATCCGTTGGAGGATCCGAAGCCCCGTCTGATCCTTCTACGGGGGACTCATCAGCAGGTTGCGGTTCCATTTCCGGAACCTCAGCCGGTTGTGGTTCGCTGCTGGCAGTCTCTTCAGCGACTTGGCCTTCAGTCGCTTCGCCCGCCGCCGCTTCAGCAGCCGCCCTGGCTTCTTCTGCCGCTTTTTCTTGAGCGGCGATGCGCACGCTAAGCGGTTTTTCTTGCCACACTACCTGCACAACGAATGTGAACTTGGGGGCTGGGAAGAACCTCGGGAAATCCGGGTCTTCGACGGGTGCTCCCGCCTGCGAGCCGCCGCTTCCGCCACCCATTCCCATGCCCATCCCCATACCGCCGCCAGAACCTCCCATGCCACGACCGCCCATTCCGCTACCACCGGACATTCCGCCGCCCATCTCTCCGCCCATGCCAGCCGGGTTGTTGCCATAGCGCTTGACCCACTCAGGATTCAGAATTTTAAATTCGGGTTCCGATGCATTGGGACCGGAAGGCAGTACAAATGCATGACTGAACCCAAGCTCTTTGAATGTGAACTCGCGCAGTTGACCATCGGGATCGGGAAGCTTAACTGAGCCTGTCTCCAACCGATGAATAAGGGTCTTGAGTACGAAGTCTTCGAGTTCATCTCCGGTCCCCGCGTATTCCCGACCATTATGATAGTGGTAGCCATTGATCTGAATGACCCAGCCCGGAGCATCACCGCCTTCGCTGCTAGTATCGGTTGTAGTCGCTTCCGTAGTCTCCGTAGTCCCGGTTGCTTCAGCACCCGCAGCGCTCGCTTCGCCGTCATCAGTCACAGCCGGAACGTTCAATCCGAGTCGACCTTCGCGCGTTATCTTATCTTCTTCGTAAAGCTTCAGTACATTCTCAGTCAAATAAGTCGAAATTGTCTCGAAGTATTTGGAATCGATCTTGGTGATGTGTAAGTCGGTTCGCTTGTTGTAAGGGAGCTCCAGCGGAGAAGGGTCCGGAGCATCATCGGGTTTGCGACCGATCGCATCATAGAGCGTCTTGACCATCTCGAGGACAAGTAACTTGCGATCCGCATTGCCGCTCACTTCCTGTCCGATTTTGGTCAGCAGTTCAACCTGGTTTTGTTGGCCTTTGTCATCAGCAATTTTTGCGTCGCTAGTCTTCTTCGTATTCTCAGCCGCTGACATGGCTTGCTTCCATTTGTCAGGATGCACATTACGCCAACGCTGACTGGCTGGAAGCAGATTCGCGGCAAAACCGAGCATCAGCAGTGACGCCGCAGCGACGGCCCACGGTTTCTTCGAACGAATCAGTCGCTCTTTCAGAATTTCGGAAGGCACCAAGTTCGTTTGCGTCGGCCCGTTGCCAAGCATCTGCAGGCACAAACCGTAAACTGGTCCAAAGGCCGGCAGATGTTCTTTGAACGCCGGGGCGGCAATAACTTCTTCGCCCGTCAGTTGCTCGAAAGTCTCGAGTACTTGAACGTCCATCGCCAAGTTCTTGCTGAGATACTGAGAAAGCCCCGGCAGCTTGACCGAATTGCCGAGCATCAGGATCGATCCAATTTCCGCTTTCTTATTCAAGCTGCGGAAGAAGCCCATCGAGCGTTGAACTTCGGTCACAAGATCATTGAAAACAGGCCGCATCGCTTGGAACACCAACTTTGGATCGTCGGCTTCCATCGCGTTGCGTTTGAGATGTTCAGCTTTCGCAAACGTCAGCTTCAAGTCTTTGGTTAGCTGGCGCGTGAAGTGATTTCCGCCCAGCGGCATACTGCGCTGCCAAACGCGATAGCCATTGGTGACAATCAAGTCAGTCGCATCGGTCCCCATCGCGAGCACGACCGTCGACTTGGGTGGATTTTCTGAGTCGTAGGGAATGTCAGGGTTGGTAAGTCCTTTGTCGAACGTCACCATGTTGTAGATGCTCAGCGGCGCCAACTGCAACAGATCGATTTCGATGTTGGCAGCTTGCAAAGGCTTTAGCGCGCGCATCACTGCATCGCGTTTCATCGCGAACAGACCGACTTCGCTCTCGAGCGCAAAGCCGTCCGAGATATCACCGCCAGACATCAACTGGTAATCCCAAATAACATCCTTGAGATCGAACGGGATCTGTTGCTTGGCTTCGTACTTGACGATGTCTGGGATCTTCTTCAGTTCAACAGGCGGTGGCTTGAAAAATTTCGCCTGGCCGCTTTGACCCGGAACACTTAAAGCGACTCGGCATTTCTTTAAGTCATTGCGACTGACGAAAGTTTCCAGGGCTTCGCGAACCAGAACTTCCGGTTCGGCTTCTGGTTGACTAAGAATCTTCGGATACTCGATGTAGTCGAATGCCTCTGCGACAACCGAGTCACCGTCGAGGCGGCAGCGCAAAGCCTTGATGGCGCTTTGCCCGATTTCAATTCCCCATACCGACGATTTTTTCGCCATTTGAACAATCACCTTAGCTTTTGGAAACTGATCAATCCCATCGCTCAAGCGGCCAACTCGAGGGCTTGCCCCGCGCGGCGCACCAAAGTTAGCACCTAGTTCGGCACTACAATTTAGCAACTCAAATGTGCGACTTCAGAGTAGAATGAGGATCTGTAAGTGGACGAGAGTTTGTGCGATGAGATTTCTACCTCCTTAACTGTATCGAGTTCAGACCCCACCTGTCAAATTTCTCCAGGGATCTAGCGACCTTTTTGCCGATTTTTCCAGCGACGCTCCGCCCAGCTCCACTTTGCACCCGCCTCCGAATTGCTCCGGCAGCCAACCGAACTGTTTACAAGCAAGAGACCGTTGATTAGGGCCGACTGGGTAGATCGACAGCGTACCCTATCTCTGCAACGCTTGGATGTTGAGTAAACTGCCGGTTTCGCTGACGGCTTTTTCGCCGATTAGCTCGAGTTTGTTCATTGAGGACCGTAATGAATCTCCGCGAGTGCATGCTGCTGTTGCCAGGTTATGGTTTGGATGACTTTCCGCGCACATTGGATTCGAGACAGGCTGACGAATTGCTGGCGAGCTGGGTGGCGCTGTGGCATCCCCAACTGATCAACGCCTGCCGCACGACACCCCGTTGGCAGCAAGCGACCTACCCGCCCGCCGAACTTAATGGGCTGCTGTTAATCCTGCCCAGTATCAGTCAAGCTTCGCTGCGAAGCGGATTTAGGGAGGAAGTCGCTGCGGCTGGCGGTCTGCTGGTGGATTCACGATCGCCTTGGAAGCAGTTCCAAAGCGAGTTGTTGACCGCAGTGGGGCTCAGTGAATCGAACAGCGCGTCCGACCTGCTTAAGTCGGATTTCGCTGCACTGGGATATGCATTTCTGCAAGTTCAACTGATGACGCGACAATTGCGTTACACAAGCAATCTCGACGAGTTGCTGTTCAGCGATCAAGCGTTGCAGGCGGCACAAGCAGCACTGGCTGACGATCGTGAAACCGCCGAGCGAATGTTGCAGTCTTGTTTCGATCAACTCGGCCAGGAACGCGACCATTACTATTCGCTGGACGTGAATCTGATCGATGTCACGCTGTTGGCGTCTACGACCCTTGGAGCGTCACTGAAAAAGCAGCTTGCACAGTCCGAACCACCGACTTCGTTGGTTGCCAGCGCTTCGCTAATTCGAACCATACAACACGATGCACCAGAGTCGATGCAACTGCTTAGTCAATCGCTTGCCGAACGCAAATGCACGCTAGTCGGCGGGCTCGACCAGGAACGGCCCCATCAACTGATGAGCTTCGATGCGGTGCGACGAGATTTGATGCGCGGCCGCGACGCTTACTCGCAGCTCGGAATCGCTTGCCCAAAGGTCTTCTCCCGGTTCTCATTCGGGACGGTCCCTAACATGCCCTTGCATCTGAGACGTGCGGGTTTTGTAGGCGCGATATTGGTTGCTTGGGATCGAGGAAGCTACCCGCAAGGCACGCAAGCCAAGATCTCTTGGGAAGCTGCCGATGGGACCTTTCTTCCA
Source organism: Pirellulaceae bacterium (assembly GCA_041742175.1). Taxonomy (GTDB): domain Bacteria; phylum Planctomycetota; class Planctomycetia; order Pirellulales; family Pirellulaceae; genus Aureliella. The sequence continues at coordinate 7,384 of JBGSJB010000106.1, read as the reverse complement.
GCCCTAACGCCAAAGGTCATCGACGCAGCGGATCCAGCTAGCTATCTGGTGCTGGGATTAAAAGCGGGCGAAGCACTTGATCGTGAACAGATTCCAGCGCTGGTGTTCGCCCATTGGCCGAACCGATTTTGCGACTATTTTCACCTACTAGTCAGAATCGCTAAACGCACTCCAGCTCTCGGCAAGTGGGCGCTGGCCGACGACTTCCTTGAAAATACGGATGCTTCGTATCACCAAGAGCAGTTGGCGGCAAACCAGTTCCAGCACGATTGGCTCAACGGCTCGGCGCCACTTTCAACGCTGGATGTTTTCCTGCGTGCACAAGCTTACCAACGGCTGCAAACCCAAGCCAATTCGGCTCAAAACTTGGCGAATTTGCTTTTCCAGTTAGAGAATTTTCACAAAATCGCCCGTCGCGATCCCGGCGCAGCAGCGTCCACCGAAGCGCAGACGCCCGCCTACAACGCCGCTGAATTTTCAGATTGGTCGCCGCAATTGCACACACTTTGGAACCGGATCGACGCTCTGTGGGATGCCCCGTCCGCAACCAGTGCTGCCAGTGCTGCGATAGGCGACGCGCTCAAAACCAGCGAAATATCGGCTATCGAAGCGTCGTTAAACGTGCTCATTCAAGAACTTCTGGAGCGGCTCGCCAAACACATCGCTCCTGAAGCGACGTTGCCAGCTTCATTGAGCAACGTAGCAGCGCGATTGATTATAAATCCCTACAGCTGTGCGACACGCTTGGCTGCTGAAACAGCTTCGGAACAAATTGTTGCACCGGAGCCAGGATGTACCTTCGCGGTAGGCCCAGCGCGTGATCGCAATTTGACACTTGTCGACGCACCGCAATTCGGATTCGTGCTGGCGAGCGTCACGCGAGCAACTGCCTCAAAGTCGCGGCAGCGTGCTCTGGCGGAGAACAGCGGTTTGCTGCAAAACGAGTTTCTTGAAGCTCAGATCGACGCCCAGCGCGGTCACCTGCTCAGTTTGCATGTACCCGGTCGACGTGGCAATCGATTTAGTTTCTCAGTTGCCAGACGCAACGCGACGGGCAAGCAGACGATTTACTCAGAAATGCAGGCTGCTAAGTCCGAAACGATCGTGAATTCGAACGTCTTTGGTTTGATTAGTACGACCGGCAAAATGATTGAGAACGGAATCTCGGTCGGTAACTTCCAGATCGATTATTCAATCACGCGCGGCAGCCGAATTCTCGAAATCAACGTTCGGCTTAGCGATCTAAAACCGCTGGAAGCCGATGCGTGGAAGTCGGCTTATGTCCTGCGATTTGCTTGGCCGACAGAAGCGGCGATTATGAGGACGTTTTTAGTTGGCTCGCGGGACTCGTGGGCAGGCGGACGAGCGATTGCGCCGCAGTTGATCGAAATCGACGAAGTCGAGTATCGAACGCACTTGCTGACTGGCGGGCTGGCCTTTCATCGCCGCGTCGAAGGCCGCTTTCTTGAGACCCTGATCGCTGTTCAAGGCCAAACGGAAGCCGCGCATCGCTTCGGTATCGCTGTCGATCTACCGTATCCGCAGCAAGCAGCGGCACAGTTCATGGATCGCGCGTACGAAATTGAGCTCGCTTCATCGGAACCGATTAAGAGTCGCAGCAGCTGGTTGTTCAACGCCGATGTGAAGAATGCAAAGTTAGATCTCGAATGCCCGCTGCTGGATGCGAAGGGGCAATTGATTGGCCAGCGACTGCGCTTGGCAGAAACTGAAGGCAAGGTTGCCAACGCCAGAATTCGCTGTTCACGCGATGCGGTGGAAGCTTATCGCGTAGATAGTCTTGGCGGACGCATCGGCAAGCTGACCGTCGCCGAAGACACTTGCACCATCTCACTGCGAGCCAATGAAAGGGTTCTAGTAGATGTACTTTGGAAGAGTTAACCTGCAGCCGTACCGCGGATGTTAGTCGCTTAGACGCCCGATGGGTAGCGAAACCACTCGATGCCCATCAGGATGCACGCGACCAACATGAACAATGTGGATGCGATGAGCATTACCGTATAAACGGAGTAGGGTTGCTTAGGTTGATTTCCGCTACTCATTTTTCTCGCCCGCTCTCAAAAAGTCTGCTTAAGAAGATTCGTCCGTTGCGATGAACCGATTAGAACAACTTGGTATCGACGCGATCACCTTCGCGAATATACCCAGTTTGGAAACCGGTCAGTATTTCTGCTACCGAGCGATCGGGAGCGACGCGAGTTACTTTGAGACGACCCAGGTATTGTCCCGAGCGGTGAACTTCGAGAGTTACACCTTCATACATTCCAGCATCTTTTCCGAGCGAAACTTCAACCAAACCGTTGGTGCTGACGGCTACGACTTTTCCATTCGCTGCAGGTGCGCCTGGGTAAACCGCGTTTGGCTTAATACCGAGAATATCCAACTTTTCTTTCGCTGACGTGTAGTCGGAAGCGAGTTGTTGGCGGCGCTCGTCGAGAGCTTGATACATGCCTTGAAGGCGGTTGTATTCGTCGATCGCCTTGGTCATTCGAGTAAACAACTGATTGCGATCTTCAAAAGCCTCAACATTTTGCTTGCGAAGCAATTCATTATCTTGCGTACGAGCGCTGAGATCTTGTTGCGTCTGTTGTTCAGTTGCGACGAGATTGGTGTGAGCGGCAAGCAGCTTCGTCAACTCAGCTTCTTGAGAAGCCAACTCAGCTTCGCGTTGATCGATTTGAGTCTGCAATGCTGCGAGGGCCGATCTGCGAGCGGCTTGTTCAATCGAGAGGTCGCTCTTGGCGTCTTCGAGTAGGGTGGTGAGTTGGCGATTCTTTGTTTCAGCGGCCTTAACACGCGCTTCGTAACCAGTGGTAGGGTTTTTCACCAGTTCTCGGTAATTTACGTGCGAAGCATTGACTGCAATCGCAAACGCGAAAAAGAGGATGCTGAGGATGAAGATCAATCCGGTAAATATTCTTCCCAGCAGTGTCATGCGAAAATCCTCAATCAAAGCACAAACCGTTGAATTCCCGGCCATGTGCGCGAAAAGAAAAGGCGATTTTGAGCGGCAGCGAAACGGACAAGGTGAACGAATCGAGTTCCCATCGTTGCAATGGAAACTGTCGGCCACAAGCTTCAATATAGTTACGCATGAATTCGACTGTCAACGAATTCGGAAAAAATAGGCGGTTTGTGTTGCGCCAAGCTGTCCGCCTGTACCGCGCGACTCGATTCGAATCTTGCAAATTCGCTGCAAACGACACTTTGCCGGTCGGTTGCCATCCATAATGGCGTATTTCGGGTCAGTGGTAGTCCACAAACGCCTCGACGGAAATTCGGCAGAGCGGTAAACTATCCGGCCTTCTGCTCGGGAACTGCATCGAAACATCTCATCCATTCGATTCGTGGCGCAGTCGCGTCATTGTGCTTTTAGGGTTATTGAGGTGAGAAAGCGATGTTAGTGCCATCAAACCCTGCCGAGTCGGAAAGGGGTTTGATACGTTGAGACCGGCTCAGCTTGGAGAGTTACATTGATTTTGATCTTGCACGGCAATGCGACTGAAGAACAGATTGCACATGTGGTCAAGCGCGTCCAGGAAATGGGCTTCCAAGCTCATCTTAGTCGCGGTACGCATCGCACGATTGTCGGCATTATCGGCGATGAAGATCAAACTCGCGAAGCCCCGCTGCGAGCCATACCCGGAGTGGCGGACGTGATTCCGGTGCTGCCGCCTTATAAGTTAGCGAGTCGCGACGCGCACCCGCGCGACAGCTTCGTTGACGTGAGCGGTGTGAAGGTTGGTGGTGGATTCCTTGCCATGATCGCTGGTCCATGCTCGGTTGAAGAGCCTGAACGAATGGATCGGATCGCGGCGGCGGTTGCGGCGAGCGGAGCGAACATTTTCCGCGGTGGAGCCTTCAAGCCTCGCACGAGTCCCTACGCTTTTCAGGGACTTGGCGAAGAAGGACTACGCATCCTGCGCGATGCTGGCCATAAGCATGGAATGCCCGTGGTGACCGAAGTCACCGACCCGAGAAATGTTGAAATGGTTGCTGAGTACGCCGATATGCTGCAAATTGGTGCTCGCAATATGCAGAACTTTGTATTGCTGACTGAAGTTGGCAAGACGCGCCGTCCCGTGTTGCTGAAACGCGGCATGTCAGCCACGGTCACAGATTTACTGATGAGCGCAGAATATGTGCTTTCGCAGGGGAATTCGCAGGTTGTGCTGTGTGAACGCGGCGTAAAAGGCTTCGACAATGCGACCCGAAATCTCTACGACGTGGCAGCCGTTGCACTTGTAAAGCGGCTTAGCCATCTGCCGATTATTGTCGACCCAAGTCATGCTACGGGTCGGCCTGACTTGATCCCAGCCTGCGCGCTAGCGGGGTTGGCGGTCGGTGCGGATGGAGTGCACGTCGAAGTGCACGATTGCCCCGAAGTTGCGAAAAGCGACGGCCCACAAGCATTGCTGCCAGCACAATATGATGCATTAATGGTCCAAATGAAGGCTCTTGCCAAGCTATTCAATAAACAGGTTTCGACCCCAGCGGAAGTGAGCATCGGGTGAAGAAAGCGGGCGCGGCGCTGTGGTCCCCGAGACACAGTTCCGCGTTCGGTTTCGGACAGTATCTCGTCCGACGATAGTGATGTAGGAACAAGAATAGTGATTGGAGAATTGCGTTGAGAAAGCCATTTATTGCGGGCAACTGGAAGATGAATCTCCTCAGGGATTCATGCTTGTCGCTGGTACACCTGCTGCAACACAAACTGCAAAAAAATTCGATGGTCGACGTCGCTGTCTGCCCGCCTTTGGTTTATTTGCACGATGTAGGTACAAATTTGCGAGATAGCCACATCGGGCTTGGTGCGCAAAACATGTTTCACGAAAAAGAAGGCGCATTCACCGGCGAAATCAGCGGTCCGATGTTGCGCGATATGGGCTGCCGCTACGTAATTCTTGGCCACAGCGAGCGTAGACAGTTGCTTGGCGAGACCGATGCCATCGTTAACCGGAAAATTTTCGCGGCTCTCCGCAGCGAATTGACACCGATTGTTTGCGTCGGCGAGACGCTTCAAGAGAGGGAAGCTGGAGTAACCACGCAAGTCATTTCGACTCAGATGAAAGGCTCACTCGCGAAACTGTCCTCGGACCAGGGGCAGCAATTAGTCATCGCTTACGAACCGGTCTGGGCGATCGGTACCGGCAAAACCGCTACCCCAGCCCAGGCTGAAGAAGTTCACCGCCTAATTCGCAATCTACTCAATGATTTCTTCGGAAAACCGATAGCGGAATCGATCCGAATCCAGTACGGTGGCAGTGTAAAACCAGATAATGCCGTCGAATTGCTGAGCCAGCCGAACATTGACGGAGCGTTGGTTGGCGGAGCTTCATTGAAGGCCGCTGACTTTGCAGCGATTGTGGATGCGGCGGCGGCAGCGTAAAACTTGTGTAGCGCTGCGGGCGGTTGGGGAAGTTATGGATTTAAAGATGGGGTAAGTCCCAAAGGATTTTGTGATGTTGATCGGTGCATTTGCGCAGTATTTCTTCGGTTTCACCATTTTTGTACTCTCATCCTTCTTAGTTCTGCTTGTACTGGTTCAACGCGGACGAGGTGGCGGTCTAACTGGAGCTTTGGGTGGTCCGGGTGGTCAGAGTGCGTTTGGAACCAAAGCGGGCGACTTGTTCACACGAATAACGATTGGCGTCGCCGCAGCGTGGATTCTGCTGTGCGCAACGGCTGTGTTCATGTTGCGAGGTCGCGCCTTACCGCAAACCGGCGGGGTCGATCTGCCTGTGGTTAAGGGAAATGCGAATCCCGGCGCCGGAAGCGCGTTGGGTGAAGGTAGTTCAGGTAGCGGTGCTTCAAGCAGTGGCATCACCGGAGCCGCTGATAACCTATCCGCGTTGCCGAAGTTGGAGTTGCCACCGTCGACCTTACCCGGCTCTACCGAAGCAGCACCTGTGATCCCAACCGAGCAGCCTGCAACTGAGCTGCCAGCGGCACCGGCGACGGGCACTGGTATTGAGCCGGACACAGGTACTACGGCGGAGCCCAAGTAACTTTCGTTAGGTCGCTGATGGTAGGTCGCTGATAATGTTCGCTGGATCCTATTTGGAATCGAAACTGTGCTGCTAAGTATGACAGGGCAAGGTCAAGGGAGACGCGCCTTTGACCAGACGGAAATCTCTGTTGAAGTGCGCGCCGTCAACAATCGATTTCTTAAGATCCAAACTCGACTTAGCGATGTCTTGTCCGGTATCGAACCTCAGATCGAATCGGTGGTGAAGCAGTCATTGCGCCGAGGTTCATTGCAAGTCGGCGTTTACCTGTCCGGCAGATCGGCGGCGGGCGAATTTGCGTTACAGGAAGCGGTGATCGAATCGTATTGGCGCCAGTGCAACGCGCTGGCAAGTCGATTAGGCACCGATGCTGACGTTACAATAGGCGGTTTGCTGCACTTGCCGGGCGTAGTCGGCGATGCGAGTGCGAAATCCAGCGAGTTGGACGAAACGCTCTTAGCAACGGTCTTGGAAGTTGTTGCCGACGCAATTGGATGCCTGAATCGAATGCGGTTGGCTGAAGGTCAATCGATGGCCACCGAGTTGATTCAGCAGCTTGCAAAGCTCAGGGAAATTACGCTGCAGATCGAGCAGCGGGCTCCAAAAGTGATCGAGGAGTACAAGCATCGCTTGCACGCACGACTGACGCAGTCGTTAGCGGAGATCGGTGGCGTCATCCAAGAAATGGATCTGGTTCGTGAGATTTTGCTGATGGCGGACAAAGCAGATATCCGTGAAGAAGTCGTTCGTTTGAGAAGCCATTTCTTGCAGTTCCAGATGCTGATTGAAGACCCAGCCAGTCAGGGGCGCAAGCTAGACTTTCTTATCCAGGAGATTTTTCGCGAAGTGAACACGATCGGATCCAAAGCCGGTGATGCCGAAATTGCTCAGCGTGTCGTGGACCTAAAGTCGATCATCGAACAAATGCGTGAGCTGGTTCAAAATGTGGAGTGACGATGTGGGTGACGCAGGTAAACTGATTATTCTGTCTGGGCCTTCGGGCGCGGGCAAATCAACTGTGGTCAGGCACCTGCTCACCGAATGTTCCTTGCCGCTCGCGTTGAGCGTCTCGGCGACGACACGCCAGCCGCGCGAAGGAGAAGTGGATGGTCGCGACTATCACTTTGTGACTCACCAGCAATTTTGTCAGATGCGCGAAGCGGGCGAGTTCCTTGAATGCAAAGAAGTTTTTGGTCGCGGTGACTGGTATGGAACGGTCGCAAAAGAAGTAGATAGCGGATTGAGTTCGGGCAAATGGATGATTCTGGAGATCGATGTTCAAGGTGCGTTGGCAGTCATGCAGTTGCGAACGGACACGATCAGTTTCTTCGTCCATCCCGGTTCGCTCGATGAATTGG
>JBGSJB010000105.1:0-3768 GCA_041742175.1 Pirellulaceae bacterium | reverse complement strand
AAGTAAGGCACGATAACTGGGTACGAACCTTCGAGGTCAACTTTGGCTTCCTGCTGCAAGATTTCGATGCCCAGCTCACGCTCGCGCGGATAATGAGTTTGAATCAGCGATCCGATGCGATCTTTCAACTGCGGAATGACTTTGCCGCTGCGGTTGTAAGTGCTTGGGTTCGCGGAGAACAAAATGAAGATGTCCAAGTCGTAGCGAATTGGGTAACCGCGGATCTGTACGTCACGCTCTTCCAAGATGTTGAACAAACCAACTTGAACCAGTTCATCCAACTCGGGCAATTCATTCATCGCAAAGATGCCGCGGTGCATGCGTGGAATCAATCCGAAGTGCAGCGCCTCTTCCGTGCTCATGCTCACGCCGCCGGTCAGCTTCGAAGGGTCAATTTCGCCGATGATGTCAGCGAACTTCGTGCCCGGGCTAAGCCGTTCTGCATACCGCTGCTCGCGCGGCCACCACGCGATCGGAATCTGATCTTCAGAATGTTCGGCTACGAATCGCTTGCCGGCCTCGGTAATCGGAGCGTACGGGTCTTCGTGAATCGGTACGCCTGCGAAATCTAAATATGGCAGTTCGTCATCTAAAAAGCGTACGAGCGAACGCATCAAGCGACTCTTCGCTTGGCCCTTCTCGCCAAGGAACAACATGTCATGACCAGCCAACAACGCAATATTAATCTCTGGCACGACCGTATCCTCATACCCGACGATGCCTGGATAAAGCGGTTCGTCGGCTGCCAGCATGCGCGTAAAATTCTCACGAATCTCTTGCTTCACCGTTCGCGAACGCCAGCCACTGTCACGCAGTTGAGCCAATGTGTTAGGTCTAGTTTGTACGGCAGTTGTCATTGGTATTCTTACTGAGAAAGCAGAGAGATAAATCAACTGAACAAAAAAACGCTGCATGCCATCACCCGTTGCCCGCACAAATCGGCACATGAGTTGCCTCGGCGGCTTCCGGGTCCCGTGATTATACGCGATCGACTACTCGACGACGCATTTTGCGTTCCAGCGCGAGACTCGCGGATATTGATTCGTTGACGCTATTGCAAGGAATCAGCAACAGGCTCGCGTCAACGCACGCCGATTCCGTCAAAATCCCTGCAGTTTTAGCCAACAAAAGTTCTCTGCCATGCAATGCGACACTTTGCTGCCGGTCAATGGCCCGCACAGCGTAAAGAATGCGCTGTTATGTGCAGACCTTCGATCGACTTCTTGCAAAAACAAAACGCCACGCGAATAAGCTGTCGCAGGCACCCTTGCAGAACTACCTGCAAGCACTGCGAGAAGCCTAGTAATGCAAGCAACTAGTAAGCGAGAAACAATTATGCGAGCAACAGTCGCGTGAAGTGCGTTTGAAAGTGCGTTCGTCGCCACAACTCGCTAGTCAAGTCATGCTCAGCGAGAAGTGGGAGTTACTCGTCGTGGCGGTTTCTCTTCGTTCACGCAAACCGCGTTGTCGCGAGCGACTTTGCTCGCCAACTGAACGCAGCTTTCCGCCGGCAAAACCAACTCCGCAACCACAATCGGATCCGCTGTCGTTGCAAGCACAGGTACCAGTGGTCGTCTCCCAACAGTCGCCAGCGAAGGTTCATTTTCAGTCAACAAAGACAACTGAATACGCTCCATCGATCGCGTGCGCCGACGCGGGTCCAGCAAACGATAAGTCGACGTTGCCAGCTCCGTCAGCATTTCTACACGATCCGGTTCTTCATCCGAATTCGGGATACGGGAAGCGATTCGAGCGGCGGCGCCGCGAATGACGTCCACACGTGCTTCACGCCCCTTGAGTCCCAGAAGCGCAAAATCGTAACCGAGCGACGCTCGCGCAGTCGATTTCGACAATTGAGTTGAGTTAGAGAGCGTGACCATTTTCAGACGTTGTTTAGGTTTGGACAATTTAAAGTTGAGTTTGCGAGTATTGAATCTCGTCGGTCTCTATCCGAAACCCGACAGCCATCACAAAGTTTCACCGCGCTTTTTGGCAAATGATTCTCTGTCTTCCATTTTCGGCAGGTTAAGGTGCTTTATCGGGCGCGGATAGGGGTTTTTTCTAGCCAACTACTTCGCCCAACCAACCGCAGCGCTTCCAGCCACCTCACTCCGCACAGTCGCCGACCCGCAACTACAGTTAAGGGGGCTATAGTTCACATCGGGCGACAAAACTTTTCTTCTGCAATATCAGACACGTTTTTCCGCCATGCGGTTCCCTGGAAAGTTCCTGGTACTTACGCAGCAAACATCAATTTGGTTTGCAGTACGATCGTATGCCCAGTTAAGCGACCTAGCATGCTATTAGAGAGGATCCGACCGCCTCTAGTTCGCAGAAGTAAATTTACACACTCGCAAGAAAGTGGTCCGGCAAACGGAACGTAAACTCAGCCGAGCCGTCGGCAGCGCAATCAAACGATTAGCATGCAGTCACCGTAGCTGTAAAAACGGTAACGTTCTTCAATCGCTGCCCGATAAGCTTTCATCGTCAGTTCATAACCCGCGAAAGCGCTGACCAACATCAGCAACGTGCTCTTTGGAAGATGAAAGTTGGTAAGCAATGCATCCACAACTTTGAATTCGAAACCGGGGCGGATGAAAATATCCGTATCGCCGCTCCATCCAGCCAACTTTCCAGTACTTTCCAGAACAGCACTTTGCTGCGCGGCACTTTCCAAAACGCGAACACTCGTCGTTCCGACCGCCACCACGCGACCGCCAGCACTGCGACCATCCAGAATCTTACTCGCCGCCGCATCCGTCAACTCAACCCACTCCGAGTGCATCTTGTGTTCGTCAAGTCGCTCGGTCGAAACCGGCCGAAAAGTCCCGATGCCGACATGTAGTGTCACACCAGCGGTCACCACGCCGCGGCGTTGCAGGTGCCGAATCAAGTCGGTCGAAAAATGCAGCCCAGCGGTCGGCGCTGCCACCGATCCCGGATGTTTCGCATAAACCGTTTGATAGGAAGCGACATCTTGATCGACCATTTGGCCATCGCGAATATAAGGCGGTAAAGGCACGCGTCCGAATCGCTCAAGAAATGCCTCGATGTCAATCGGCTCAATGGGACGCACCGCCAAGTGACCCTCGTCCAACCGCGAAGCGACCACCAATTGCTCACTGTCGCGGCCATCATGGTCTCGCAACGAGATCGTTTCACCCGGCGTCAGGTAACCGCGCGTCTTACTGAGTATCTCCCAGAATCCGTTCTCCGCAGCCCGCAAATACAGACATTCCCAACGACCGCGTGTACTGGTTCGCATGCCTACCAGACGCGCCGGTATGACTTTCGAATTGTTCAGTACCAACACGTCGCCGGCGTTCAGTAGATCCGGCAAGTCGCGAACGTAGTGATGCGACAGTTCACCGCTTTTGCGATCGATCAGCAACAGCCGCGCATCGATGCGATGATCCAGCGGATGCTGTGCAATTAATTCGCGAGGCAATTCGTAATCGTATGAGTCGACGCGACCGGCATCGAATTCTGTTTCGTTCATTCGGGGCTCCTTGCCTGTTAGGATATCGCCAGAAGGCAAGAAGCGGAACGGCGCGCCGGCGCTATGCAGCGGCCGACTTTCGATCGGGACACATCAACTGCATCAGTCGCTCGAATTCGCCAGCGTTGGAAAACTGAACCGTGATCCGTCCGTTGCCACGCGTGCCCTGACGAATCTCGACCTTCGTGCCCAGCGACAAACGCAACTGCTGCTCGATCGAAGCCAACTGAGGCGTGAGCACACGTTTGCGCGACGACGTCTTAGGTGGT
>JBGSJB010000104.1:0-18448 GCA_041742175.1 Pirellulaceae bacterium | reverse complement strand
GCCATGAAAGCGGTGCAACTGGTACGGTCGGCGAACAAGTACAACTGCTGTTCCTTGATGCGATTCTCCATATCGCCGCGTTGGCAGTACAGCGTGTCGTAGAACACCTGCGGATTGAACGCCACGCTACAGCGAGTGCCGGGTTCCACGATACGAACTTGCTTGCCGTCAATGCGTGGGCGATAGTAAGTTGCATCGACTAAGCCCTCGAAGCCAAACAAATTCGTGACTACGAATCGCGGGTTCGGTCCCGCTTCACTGTACTCGGCTTTGCCAACCATCCAGCGGTTGCGATCCCAGCCCTGAGCCCGATAGCGAAACCACTTGAAGCGACGTTGCTTCTTCGACTCGCGCTCACACTGAATTTTCGCTAGCGTCATTTCGCAAGCGATTTGCTTTTGAAGCACATTGTTTTTTGCAAACCCGAAGACATAGAACACGTTGTTTTTATCGCACCAACGCATCAGCCGCTCGATCGCGAAGCCGCTATCGCCACGCAAGATGATCTTCACGTTCGGCCAGCGTGAGCGAATCTTTTGCACGAGCAGTTTGGTCACTGGCCGCGCGTGATGAGCCGCACCGACGCTGCTCGGACGAAGATACGATACGAGCACTTGATCACCGCAGAAGACATACAATGGCAAGTAACAATAACCATCGTAGAAGCCATTGAAGTAGTGCTTGTCTTGATTGCCGTGCGTCGGATCATCGGTCGCATCGAAATCGAGAATGATCTCTTCCGGCGGTGTCTGGAAACTATTCAAGAACGTGTCGACGAGCACCTCGTGTAACAGAAGGCAAGTCTTCGCATCGACGCGATTCTCCAAACGCGAAAGCGTCGCTGAACTGGCCAGCGGAAAGTTGTGCTCATAGTTCATCTCAGCTGGCGGTCTTCCAGCGGCAACTTGAAAGGCCGGATCGTGTCGCAGTTGCTGATGGTCGTTGCCGTCTTCATACCCTGAAGCGATACCAAAGATGCGGCTGGTGAGCATCTCGGCTTGCGGATGAACGGTATACCTTGGATCGCGAGGGTCAGGGATCACACTCGCGATGCGTTCGATCAGCTTCAATTTCTGATCCGCCTCGCGAAGCAACAACAGCCCGCCATCAGAAGTGAGCGTCCCGCCATCGAACTGCGCCACGACAGCCTGCTTCCGCAGACGTTTGAGAATGGTCTTGTTTAGTGTACGATCTGTCATTGCCGAAAGCCTTGATTCTGGTTGTGCTGAAGTGTTGTAACTCCTGTACATATCAGAACTAAGGCTTTCGCGCTATAAGCCCAAGCCAATAAACTTATGCAATATCCAGGCTAGCCGATTTGAAGAACCAATACGCTCGGCAAGCGCCTCAGGCTCAAGAAGGTCGGGCTCGCGGTGCAATGGAAGTTGCATCAATGAAATCTTTGGAATTGCTATTGTCGCATAGTCCAGGCTCTGCATGGGAACGGAGAGCCAATACCTTTTCGCACAACTTTTATTCCATCCTGAGCCTGAGGCGCTAGCCGATTTGAAGAACCTATACGCTCGGCTAGGGCGGTTATTTCACAGGTCCATTTTTTGTTATAAGGAGCGCCCAATCACAGTTGCAAATGTCGCTGGGGTGGTTTCGATTTATTAGCCGCAAGGCGTTAGCCGCGGTTATGTCATCAACGGGTGGCGGCGTCAGTGAATGCAACCGGGGCTAGCGACGTGAGGCTGATTCTGTGGTTGATTCTGTGGTTGATTCGGTGGCTGGATCGGTGTCGTTAGAGCGTAGGGAGGCGGAAACGGTGGCTAGGTTGCGTTTGGCCGCGGTCATGTTGGGGTCGATGCGGAGCGCGGCTTCGTAATTGGCGATGGCTCTCCGCTTATCGCCCATGTGCACGTAAACGTTTCCGAGACTGCTAAAAGCTGCTGCGTTTTGCGGATCGTTTTCGACAGCTTTTTCAAGCAACCGTTGAGCGGCTGAGTGATTTTGGTTGCGAGTCAAAAGCACCGCGTAGTTGTTTTGAACTTCACTCAATGACCTACGCATGTCCTCAATATTTGCGAGAGTTGGAATATGAACCCTAGCTGTTGCTGTCTCAATTGCGCGCTCATAAGCCTCTATCGACTCTTTAAATTTCTTACTCTCATAGTAATAGCTGCTTGCGAGATTCGAGAAAGCTCTACTGTTCTCTGGGTTTTTCTCAATAGCATCCTTCCAAAGCGCTACGCCGCTTCGATAGACAGTCACCCGCGCTGCAGATACTCCTGTCAGCAGCAACGCAGCAGCCACTGCGATCGTAATCGCCAATCGTCGACTGCGTACGGCCGTGAACACACCACCGCAGATCACTCCGATCACAGCAACTAGCGGCAGGTACATCCGATGTTCCACCATCAAATCTCGAATCGGAATGATGCTAGACGTTGGCGCCAGAACCAGCAGAAAAGGAGCGATGCCAAAACCAACTAGCCAGCCTTTCCAAATCGCAATCAACGCGGCGATTCCCAACAATGCAAAGACGCTCGGATAGATCGTTCTATCGTACCAAGACTGGCTAATTTCAACGGCGTGGTCGATATTCTGACCTCGCGGGAAAACGGCCAAAGCCAAGTAGCGCGTGATCACCTTGGGTTGCGTCAGCAAGTAATCGACTGGCGTTACGCCCGCCACATCCACCGCGTCAGTTCCCGAAGTCTGCAGTGAGTCGGCGGTTACAGCAGTATCGGTAAACGATACGTTGCGCACCCGCTCCGCAATCAACTGCAGTGTTGGCGCGAACGCAAAGGAGAGTAAAAGGAGAAGTGCGTAAAACCACGCTCGGCTCTTCGCTATCTTGACCAATCGAACTACAGCGCTCGACCCGCTGGAAGTCATGAAATCGTAAATCAGCAGAACGGGAGGAATCGCAATCGCAACTTCTTTACAACTTGCCGACGCGAAATAACAGGCGGCTGAACCGAGCAGATAGAGTACTGAGTACTTCGCTTGTAGACCAGCAATAAAGAGCAGCATCGAAGCGAGAAAGAACATGGCCATCAGGGTTTCCATCCGTTGTACTGTATACAGTACGGCTTGCGTTTGCAGCGGATGCACGGACCAGAGCAACGCGGTGAAGGCGGCTATGGGCAACCTGGCGGAGCTGATACGCGTCGACCAGTTACCGAAACCAAGCACAACGAACAGCGTCCAGAAAACTAGGCCAGTCGTGATGAGGTGCACCGCGATCGAAGTCGCATGGTAACCTCTCACATCGAGCCCATAGAGACTTCGATCCAGCGCGAAGCTGGCCATCGCCAACCAACGCGACCCGCTTAGTTGCCACTCGTCCAAAGACGGGTTGTTGCGGATGATATCGATGCTGTCGAATACGAACGGGGCGTTGGTTCTGGGAAGATAGATGATCAAGTTGAGAAGCAGTGCAGCGAGCATCGTCCCAAGAAAGACTTGCCATTGCGCCGCACCTTTCGTCAGGTCGCTCCCCCCATCTCCCGCTCGTTGCGTGTCTGAGTGAATTATGGCACTTGAGCGCGGTGGCGGAAGGTCCACAGTTGTCGTGCTGCTGACTGATTGACTGGTCATCGAGGTATCTGCTGGAATCCTGGTCCGGTACTGCTACTTACGCAATGTCTGCGAAAAAGCGTTCCATGCGGCGGAAGTAGGCCATGCCGCCAATGAGCAAGACGAGCATGGCGACTGCGGACAGGGCGAGTGAGCTGAGTGCAGGCAGCGGGGAACCGAGCAACGCGGCTCGGTAGCACTGCAGCAAGCCGGCCATGGGATTAAGGTAATACAGCCATTGCCACTTGGCAGGCACAACGGCACCTGTTTCGTAGACAACGGGACAGATCATCATGCCCAGTTGCAGCGCGAAGGGTACCGCGAATTGGACGTCGCGATAGATGCCGTTGAGTGCTGATAGCCACAGTGCAAACGTAAAAGATACGACCACGGTCGCGATCATCAACACTGGCAAAAAGATGACTCCCCAAGCGGGCAAAATTCCATAAAACGCCATCACCACGGCTAGCATTGCGAAAGCGACAAGAAAGTCGACTGAGGCAGGCACAAAAGCGGACAGCGGCAAGATCACACGCGGGAAGTAAACTTTCTTGATCAAGTGATTGTTGAGCGCTATCGAGAGTGTGGCTTGCGAAGTGGCCGCAGCGAAGAACTGCCAGGGAACCATGCCGCACAGGCTGGTGACAATGTAGGGGACGCTGCCGTCGCTGGCCGTCCCTCGCAGCCAGCTTATCAAGACTCCGAACACAATGACTGTCATCAGCGGTTGAATCACGGCCCAGGCTAAGCCAACTGCCGTTTGGCGATAACGAACTTTGAGGTCGCGGAATCCGAACGCCCAAATCAGTTCGCGGAAGCGCCACAGTTCACGCAGGTCGAGCAGTTGCCAACCGCTGCGAGCTTGGTAGTACACCATTTCGCCCGTTGGTTTTGGTTTGTCGGGCGTATCGAGCTCAACGTTCGACAACGGACTTATTGTTTCGATTGCAGTGTTCACTGCGCGGACTTCGTTCCCGTCGGTGACACTTGACATGCCCCGGTGGGTTATGGAGTGGTTAGGAGTTGGCTTTGGCGCGAATAATCAAGCCGAGAATTTGCGTACGAGCAGCGGAGGTTCGCTGTGGAGAAAGAGGGTAATGCAGAATCAGAAGAAACGCTATCGAGCTTCACGCGTTGTTAACAAAGCCAGAGTGTGCGATCGTTCATGGATGTCCACGATCGGTCGCACGCGGGCTAGGAGAAGGGCAGCTAAGCGAGAAAGAACTCTGTCAAAACAGGCTGCGAGAAAGGAGAAAAATAACTTCGAATGGCTTATCGGATCACGCCAAGTCGCTCGGCTTCGACAAAGTAGCGATGCCCAGTCTGGGGATCGCGCAAGCCGACAAGCTTCAACATCGTTTCATCACTGCGTTCCAGTTTTGCGCGGGAGATCAGCATTTTGCAGTACTCTTCGGCGGTGACTGCGTGGCATTTAGGATCCCGAAAAAGCTGCTTCCGAGCGGAAGTGGCCCGTTCCAAAAGAGTCGATCCGTTCATCATTCTTCGCTCGACTGTGGGAGGTGCTAACCGATGCCTGGGTCCGTTACCCGAGTTTATTAAGAACTAGTTAAGGCTATGCGAAGATTCGATCTGCCGCAACCCTTAATTTTGGGTTGTTTTCCGCTTTGGCTGAGTGTCGTAGGTTGTGAATTGGTTCTGTGTTATTCGTCCTGTGAGTTGGGTTTGCATCAGCATCAAACGAGATTTTAAGTTTTCGACTGGGTTCTAGCAGGTCCAGCGCGTTGAAAATCGCAACCATCACTTGGAACTGAGTCCAAGTTGGTGGAGCAGCAGGTCGCCTGAGTACGCCGCGCTGGGTTGAACTTCGCAACCAGCCCAACACCCAGCACAGCGTTTGACCCACTCATGCTGAGTGCGTCGCAGTGAGCT
Organism: Pirellulaceae bacterium; assembly: GCA_041742175.1. Taxonomy (GTDB): domain Bacteria; phylum Planctomycetota; class Planctomycetia; order Pirellulales; family Pirellulaceae; genus Aureliella. The sequence continues at coordinate 13,033 of JBGSJB010000104.1, read as the reverse complement.
TTGCCAGACTTCTTTGAAGGACTGGAGTCGCAGGTTTCCGACAACGTGACTGTTGAATTGACAAGTGGGTATGTCACCGTTGGGAAAAATCCGGAGGTGCGAACTGAGCGCGGCGCAGGGTGGGTTCGGCTTGGGACTGTTGTGCAGCATCCTTGACCGTATTCCGTCCAGGTAGTACTGCTGAATCCAGCGTTCTGGGCCTCTCAGTTCGGCGCTCGCGTCGCTGCGCACTTCATCGAAAAACTTCTCTAGCTCGCTGCTTTCAAACTGGCCGACAGGTGTAAACAGCTCTTCGCGAGTGGGCGCGTAGGTTTTGTCGCGTTCGACGGCGTAGGTCGCGCTGGCGTTGTAAGCCATCACGATTTGGTGCCGAACGTCGAACTGCTTCAGCAATTCGTGCAATTTGCGATAGTGCTCGATCCCTTCCGAATCGGCAATCGTCTGATTGATTCGGATGTTCAGTTTCAGTTCACGCTGCCGCGGCGCCAAGGCCTTCACAGTATCCAAACAGCGATCAAAAGCGCGGTGATTGTGGCGCGATGCGCAATGCTTTTCGCCGACGCCATCGATCGAAATCATGAGGTCGAGCGGAACGTGTGTGGGGCGCTCTTGGGCGAATTGCACCACGCGCTCGGGAAGCGATGCATTGGTCGTCATGTGAATGATGACTGGCTTGAGATATTCTTCTGCAAGATGTGAAAGTTCGATGAAATCTTGACGAAGAGTTGGCTCGCCACCGGTGAACCGCACATAGTCCATCGCAGGCAGTTGGCGATAGATGTGCTTGATCTCTTCGGTCGACAAATCGTGTCCATTCGGCTTCTTTTGCATCGCTTGGTGGACGAGTGGCGAGTCACAGATCTCCTTGCAGTGGTAGTTGCATTTGAACGTAGTCGTATGCGTCAGGCTGTTTGGTCCGGTATCGCTTTTCAATCGCTGCTTGACTATCGTTGCAGCAAATCGAGGCGCTCGGCCTAGCGTTCGCAGCACTATGTTTGCACGGCGAGTTGTCTTGAAGGCCTCGCGTCCCGGCTGCGAATCAGGAATCTTGGAAACCGAGCTATCGTTCGAAGGCTGACGGGATGGATTATCGATTACCGGCAAAGTTAACTTACTCATGTGATCCTCTTTCTAAGTCACAATTTCAACTTACGTCGCACCGCTCGATCAATATAGAACTACTTGCTCTGCAAAATCCATGAGTATAAAAAACTCAGCATCGGTACACTCGCCCGGAAGCGTTGCTGCGAATGACTGTCGGCGGCAAATTATCATCTTGTGTGGTTCCGACATTGAATTTCCTAAGCAACCCTCAGAAGACGCTCTCAATAGGTTTTTGTGCTTGCTGAAACATTCGGTGAGCGAGTCTAATTCCAAAGCGCTGTGCTTCACACCAGCCGGCTATGGCACTTCAGCGGTCATAGAGTCGATCAAAGAGTTTGCGTTCGCGCATCATACTTTGCCTTGTCCCTCGATTCCAATCCCACGTGGCGCAGACTTTATCGGTCGACATGTCAGCCAAGTTGAGGCAGACGCGCATCTACCGCTGCCGGACGCTTTTCGCGCGTTTCAACTCTCGCAGGCGATTCGAGCGACGCAGCGATCTGGCGAAGCGGTCTTGCTGCTTGCACATACGCCAGGAATCATCGGCTATCACGTACTTCGCGAAGCAAGAAAACGCCGACTGCGAGGAAAACCAGTGCCGATCGTTGCCGTCCATTCGGCTCGCTACCAGCCTTTCATCGAGACTCGTATGGCTGAGATTGCTAGCGCGCTTGGTCACAATCATTCGCTGAGTCTTAACGAAGTATTCACACATGGCGGACTGCTTGAGAGGTTGCTACCGGCGTTGCACGAAGCTCCGGGTGCTAGCGCTGGCATCGAGCGGCTGATCAACAACATCAAGGCGGTTGTGCATCACTGGTATTCCGTCCCGAATGCGAAAGAGTATCGAGCAAATCGAACGTGGGGTCGCGCTCTATTGTGGTTTGCAAATAGTGCGAGTCGCCATGCGCACGATCGCCTGCAGGGAAGTCTCGCCGCCGCGAATGCGTTCAATGAATTCGCGCAGCTGGTATCCGCAGTCGCTGGCGTGCCGCTACTCGAAATTTTGCGAAGGCCGTTCGATTCCGAGTCGATGTTGAATAGCGTGATCAAAGACTTCGCAGCTCAAGTTGTGCGGCTCTATCTGTCGGATTTCTACGCGGACTGCGATCGGGTCTTGAACTTCGAAGGGCAATCTGGAAGCGATGATCTCCAGTCGCTCGGAGTACCTCGCGCTAAGATTGTCGATCTTGATCTCGATACGAGCCTTTGCAACCAACTTAGCGAAGTCTATACCTCGATCCTAATCGGCTCGGCCCGAAGTGACTCGGTCACTAGCATCGCCTCAAAGCGGATCGCAATCAGCGACTTTGCGTGGGGGCCGGATTCGACACTCGGACAGCCGACGACGGCCCACTTGGCGATGTCAGATGTGCATCTGGGCGATGGCAGCGGAACAGAGCGGGCAAAAGCGGCTTTCGAATTGAAACCGCACTTCGATCGACTCGGTATTCAGCGAATCGAAATTGTCGGCGACCTCATTCAACGCGATGTTGCACCCGAAGTTTCGGCGAGACATCGAGAATCGTTCCTGTCAGCGATGCGACGCCTAACCACGTGTATCGCTGACTCCGATCGATCCGTTGTAGATTTGAAATTCGATCTAGGCGAAGCAGTCCTCAACGCGAAGCGCCAAGCTGAAATTAAGAGAGAACTAAACGACTTCGCGATCAAAGTGGGTGCTCGAATCGAACTCGATGGGCACTACCTTGGCATTCCCCGGGATGTTCAAGCTAGTCCCATTCCGGTTCACATTGAACGCGGCAATCACGACGAAGGCGAGCGACTTGAGGAGGTGGTTCCGGGCTCGATCGTTTCGCAGTCGATGATTCGCTTGGACCAAGCTTCGGGAGTCTTGTTCTGCCATGGCAATATTTGGAACTTGCCAGAGGTGCCGATCGCTCTCAGGAAAGCCAACTGCATGGAAGAACTGGAGCGCGCTCTGACTGAAACAAAACTGCGCTCTTCGCTAGAAACCGCGCAGGTAATCTACTCGGTGACCAGCGCGCTGTGGCGAGCTTGCGCGAAACGTATCGATGTTCGCGGTCTGTGGAAGAATGATCTGCAACCCACTCTCTCCCGGTTCGTCCAGTGGCATCGCGACCGAAGTTCTGTATTGGAAACGGCGCCGTCGGAATACTCTCGCTTCCTTTCAGGAGTGATTAGCCCCGTCGACAATGCCGCCGTAGCCGCACAGTGCGGAATCACAGTGCGCAGCTTCGGTAAGTTCTGCTGGGCGGTCTGTGATGGACACTCCCATCGACCTGGAATCGAATTCTCGACCGGCAACGATCCGCGAACTGGAAATCAGTCGGGTGTGCTCTTGGTGAACTGCGGCAAGTTTCACGGGAAGAACATTTCTGTAGTGATGTTGCGGTTTCCGGAAGCGGTGATTTTTGAGTGGGACGAACGCGACCAAACTTATTACGTTCTCTATCGGCACAAATTGACGGACGAAGAAATCCGTATCGTTACCAGTTCGAACGGATTGGCGCATTGCGAACCGGCACAACCCACGCATTCCCGAACGGTGCCAGGCAAAGTCGCACGCACCATTTTGGAAGTTTGCACTGAAGGTGGCGGACATCAAGAACGGCAATTAGCACTTCTGCCGCTGTACGAAGAGCAAGGTACAGTTCATGTGGCGGCAAGCGGCGAACGATCGCTCACCTGGGCTCATGAGAAGTGGCCCGGACATCGTATGCTGTATGACGAAAGCGGCAGCGTCCGCAGTCTCTCGACCGCGATTTCGTATGTTCGTCGCAAGTATCCAATCGCGCAGAAAGCGAAAGAACTCTCGCTGACGCTCAGCGAGTACACGCATGCGATCACCGACTTTGCACCTGTCTTGCCTCTCGCCCTTCAGATTGCACGCAAGTCTGGACAGAAAGACTTACCGCCGCTGTTTCATGTTTCGCATCATGCTGCCATGCACAGTCGCTTCACCGAGACTCCGAAGCCTGCACATATGGATAGGCTTGTTTACTGGGCAACGCAGCGGTATTTAAACAGCATTTCGGGCGATGTGAATATCGGCTTTCACTTCGAGCGCTATCACGCGGACATCCTCCCGCCACCGATTGCACCCGACATGCTCACCACGCAACCAACCTTCAACAGCAACATGGTGCTCGTTTACCTGAGTGGTTCACCATCGTTTATTGCTGAACAGTGCGGGCAGATCGATCCGAAAGGCGAGCATGAGTGGCACATCTATTCCTCACGGCAAGTTGCTCCGCAGAGGTCACGATTTCCGCACATCTGGCTTTTCCCACTCGAGAGTTCGTATCGAGCGAAGATGCCGCACGCGCGGGCCGTTGTAACGCTTAGCGGATTCATGGGCCCTGCAGAGCTAATACATCTTGGCAAACCGTTCGTGGCGATGCCAACCGCGGGCCACGGCGAACACGCGTTTAACGCGGCAGCACTACGAGAAATCTCTGACATCGCAATCGTCGATTCCATCAACGATACCGCTTCACAACAGATCATCCGCCGCACGCTTGGCGACGCCAAAACAATCACGTCGCCAATCAAGCGAACCGGTCGCATGGGCTCGGTTGGCCCTTACCAGGATGTTCGATTCGACGTTATCCGCAAGATTTATGGGTAGGCGACCGACGGTTAGTGCACTTACTCTCAACGAATCTGCAACCATCTCGCGGTGTACGTTACGCAAAGATGTCCTGAACTTAACATCACTTTAACGCTGCATTAACAATTGATTCCGAGAGAAGGAGTAAAACTAGCTGGTTCACCAGCATAAGATTCACAGCTTGAGTATTTGGTGTTGGCTTAGGGGCAACCCGTGATTTGACGTTGGCGCGGGGGCAAAAAATGCCGAAGAATCGAATCGCTTTCACTTTAGTTGAGCTCTTGGTGGTTATCGCCATTATCGGAATCCTCGTTGGATTGCTGCTGCCTGCCGTGCAGGCCGCGCGCGAAGCTTCTCGCAGAGCACAATGTGCGAACAATTTGAAGCAGATCGGGTTGGCGGCTCACAACTTTGAGTCCGCGGAAAGAGAGCTGCCGCACAGTGGTCAGTGCGACTCGACAGGTTCGAACACGACTACCTATATGATCCATTCGACAGCGACGCTTCTGCTGCCTTTTCTTGAGCAGCCGGCTGTGTACAACCAGTTCGAAGTCAGAGCGGATCCGAAGCTTCCTGCGACTTATTCTGCGACCCCGGATCCGACAGGACGGTTTCTGCTTGCGAATGGGACGGCGCAGTTGCACAGAGACGCGCGGGGTATTTCCTATGACGATTCGCTCCATCCAAGTGGACTTCTGGCAGCTCAGGTGAAGATCAGCGCCTACCTTTGCCCATCAACTCCAATTGCTGCCAGCGACCGCGACCCGGTTCACAATCTCGGCGGCTTTGACTATATGTTCATTGCTATATCCGACGTCGATGCGGATCCATCATCGCTGACTTATCTGACGCGCACACCGACCAGCCCTCGGGATCGCTATATGTCGCAAATCGTTGAAGGTATGCTAACCTGCGAAGGAGGTGGGTTTGCTCGTGTAACGGATGGAACTTCTAACACAATTCTATGCATTGAGGACGCTTCAAGATCGCATCCGAGCATTACAACTTTTGGTTCGCGGTCCGCGCGCACATCGCCTACTCCTAGTTCGAGAATATTGCCTGAGATTTCACCTTTTCCAATCGGAGGTCGCAGAGTCCACGCTTGGGCGGACCCCGATGCATGCACCAACGGTTTCTCAGGACCGAGCCAAGCGATAGCACCAGCCAGTCGAGTCGCGAGGCTGAATAACTACAAACACCCGATGGGTGGGCCGCAGGAATGTAAGTGGGGAGCGAATAATTGTGGGCCAAATGATGAGCCCTTCTCTTTTCACTCAGGCGGCGTCAATGCGGTGATGGGAGACGGCTCCGTTCGCTTTCTCTCGGAGACTACAGATTCGTTGGTCGTAAAGTGGCAGGTCGGTGCAGCGGATGGAAACGTTGCTCCCGTAGAATAGTTGGCTGCTCGCAGTTTTATCTTGATTGGCAAAGAGTTATTTGTATGACGCACTGGTTGATGAAGTATCTGATGCTGCTAACTATCTTGATCGGATGTAGCTCCGCAGGCCAAACGCTAGGTAAGATGGAAAGGTTCGAAGGTCAAGCGTTGCAGGCCGACGGATCGCCGCTGGAGAATGTATTGATTGTTCTTCAACCCCTTGGCCCTGGGTATGATGTAGAAATGGAGACCAATGCGGACGGAAAATTCGAAGGCGAGGCCGTGCCGGGTAGATACGTTTATTATTTTGCCGACTCGAAGAAGGGCAATTCAAAGTTGCCGAAGTCTTTCCCTGAAGAGTATCGAGATCCCCGGATGGAACACGTGGTTACCGTAGCCGCAAATCAGAGCATAGTCTGCAAAGCTGATGCAGTAGCAGGCAAGTAGAGGCAACTGACAATTTCGGACGCGTACCTCCATGTTGTATGACCTTCGATACTTTGATTTCTTCTTTCTAACAGCTCTAACTGCGGCGTGTTACATTACAATTCTTATGTACCTCCGCAAGCTTTGCCGGTACGATCGCTTGATGATGGGCGGCCTTGTTCTGCTAGCTGCTTTTCTTCCCATTAGTTGGTTTGTAACGAAACAAACCGAACACGACGAGCACGAGCGTGTCAGCTTGGAGTTTAAAAGCCTCGCTCAGTTTCTGGCTGAAGAATTGCGTGGCTTAGGACACGCAAGTTTCGACGATTTTTTCGATCCGGCTACCCAAGCGGAGCCTGAATTCCTACGGTCACTCGCAATTTGGAACAAAAAGTTAGAAGGATGGCTACGCTTTAATAGCTTCCGAGTAATTGAAATGTTTACGTTTGGAATTGACTCATCGAGTGGAGATTCCAGACAACTTAAAGTGATCGCTGACTCAGCCACCATCCAAGTGGACACAGACGGGCATCAGAACATCGAACCGGCAAGACCCATCGGCACGGTTTTGAATCGCGATTCACACGGCGATTTAAAAAGAAGTTTTTTCGGTGAATTCAGTTATGACAAACAGCTCAGGGGCAATCGATCTAAAACTGATCGGTTCTCGATCTATGCACCCATTCCAAACGAAAAAGGAAGTGTTAAAGCGGTCTTTGCTGCAGACATCCTGCCGGAATATGTGCATGAGCGAATTTTGGCGTCACGACAAGCCGCGCTAGCGAGATTGTTTGCACTTGCATTTCTCTCCCTCGCAGCGTTTTTGATCATAGGGATTATGCGCGCGGACGTTCGCGTCATTGCTGAAAAAGAAGCGGAGCTTCGCAAGGCGAATGGAATCGCTCAAGCAGCCGCAGAAGAAGCGAGAAAGGCGACGGAAGCGAAAGGGCAGTTTCTCGCAAATATGAGTCACGAAATTCGCACTCCAATGAATGGCGTTATTGGAATGTCCGAGTTGATACTGCAAACCGATCTTACTGATGAGCAACGGCGATATCAGAAAGTCCTTCTCGAGTCCGCACAATCTTTGCTCGATCTTTTGAACGACATCCTGGATTTTTCGAAAGTTGAAGCTGGTAAGATTGAGATAGAGCAGGTTTCATTTGATGTGCAGGAGCTTGCGGCAGGTGTGCTGCAGACGCTAAGCCAGCGAGCTAACGAAAAGAAGCTGGGGCTCCTATTGGATTTTGCCGACGACCTACCACGTGCAGTCTTAAGTGATCCAACTCGGCTGCGACAGATCTTAATTAACTTAGTATCGAACGCGATCAAGTTCACGCGCTGTGGTGAAGTGGAGGTCAAGGTTTCAGTGGCGGCGAATTTGCGAGCCAGCATTCAACGAGAAGAGAAAGCGACAGATCAAATTGTGCTCGAGATTGCGGTGCGAGACACCGGCATTGGTATTCCGCCCTCGCAACGCGAGCGTGTATTCGAATCGTTCACTCAAGCCGATGCGTCTACCACGCGCACGTTTGGAGGTACTGGTCTTGGCTTGGCGATCTGTTCCAGTCTTGTAAAGGTCTTTGGCGGCGACATTTGGCTTGAAAGTACAGTTGGTAAAGGAAGCACCTTCTTTTTCCAGATTCCCGTCTCGATCGACATGAATGCAGACGACCGTTCCGACACGGATTTAGTCGGGCTGAAAGTCCTAATCGCAGATAGCAATGAATCGAATCGCTCCACTTATTCACGAATGCTGCAGCGTGAGGGCATCTCGACGTCAACTGCGGTAGATGGCAGAGCTGTAATCGATAAGCTGTCTGCAAGTACAAACTCCAACGTTCCTTTCGATGCGATAGTGCTCGACTTCGCCTTGCCTGACATGAGTGCCAGCGAGGTTCTGACAGCGATGGAAAAAAATGCAGCTAACAGCAAAACGCCTGTAATTCTACTAACGTCGATGGACAGTCGGCTGCCAGCGACGACTTGCCTAAATCCACTTCGCAACCTACTCAAGCCCGCAACGCGCCGCGACTTGCTTTCGGCAATTCGAGAAACCGCCACAGCAGTTCCCATCGCGAACGTGCAAGCAGCCTCGAGAGTTTCGCCGGCTTCGAAGAAACGTCGAGTGTTGCTCGCCGACGATGCAGCGGTGAACAGAATGGTCGCACAATCCTTGCTTGAACGCCGAGGCCATCAGGTCACGGTTGTGAACGATGGCAAGCAAGCAGTCGCCGCTTGGCGTTCGGGCGATTTCGACCTCATTTTAATGGACATCCAGATGCCCATTCTCGATGGGCTCGCGGCAACCCAGCAGATTCGCGAATTGGAATGTTCAACGCATACTCGCACTCCGATTGTTGCGATGACTGCGCACGCTATGCAAGGCGACCGTGAAAAGTGCATCCGAAACGACATGGACGGATACATTTCGAAGCCGTTCAAACCCGATGAACTTTATGAGATTGTCGAGAGCCTTGCCAGCGAGCCCGACGGAAGCTCGTTAGCAGCAGCGGGCATCCACGCGCAAACGACTAACGACGACTGCGATAGGCCTGAGCCGTTTGCAGCCGTCGAGCTTGACATGGAGACGCTGCTGGCAAATACCGGTGGCGATGCCGAACTCGCCCGTCAAATGGCTGACCTATTCATTGATGAATCAAAGAATCAGTTTGAGGGATTGCAACTCTGTATTACTAAGCGGGATGGAACGGCGATCGCTAAGGCGGGGCATCTACTGCGTGGATCTGTGGCGATTTTTGGTGCAAGCAACTGCGTTGCGATCCTGCGCACTATCGAAAGCCTTGGCACTGCCAATGACTTCAAAGTGATCGATGAGAAGTCGCGCGAACTGGAAGAATCAATTAACTTGCTGCTCGTTGAAATTCGGTCGGCTGACTTTATGCGCGAGACTGCTGATTCGAGGAGCGACTAGTGCGAATTCTTGTGGCCGATGACAATCTAATGTGGTCGCGCTTGCTTGAGTCCAACCTCAAGCGGTGGAAATTTGAACCTATAGTTTGCTGCAACGGGACAGAGGTTCTCGAACAGATGGAGCGATCGGATGCTCCGCGGCTCGCAATCATTGATTGGGAGATGCCTGGTGTTGATGGTGTCGAAGTCTGCCGGCGCATAAAGGCATCGGAAAAGCTGCCTTACACTTACGTCGTATTACTTTCCAGCCGCGATAAAAAAGAGGATGTTCTTACAGGATTGCAAGCTGGAGCCGACGAGTACCTAACCAAGCCGGTTGATTTACAGATTCTGCAAAGTCGACTCGCCGCCGCGCATCGATTGGTGGATGCGATACCGCCCAAAGAATGGGCTCGACCGAAGATTGATGGTTATGACGTCGACCGCGTTGTAGGCAAGGGTGCCTTCGCAACGGTTTGGAAAGCCGTGCATCGCCAAACGGGAAACTACGCCGCTCTCAAAGTTCTCCGAGTCGACTTGGCGACCAATATCGTCTTTGAGCGGTTCGCGAATGAAATTGAAGTGATGAAGCAGATGCGTCATCGGTATGTTGCTTCCATCCTCGACAGCCGAGTGGATCGTACTCTTGGATACTACGCGATGGATCTCATCGAGGGCGGATCATTGAGCGAGTATTCCAAACGTACCAACATGAATTCGTTGCAAAATATTCAGATGATTGCTCGCGTCTGCAAGGGGTTGGCACACGCGCACGAGCGAGGCATTATTCACCGCGATCTTAAGCCCTCCAACATCATGGTCACTTCAGACGGCAAACCGAAACTGGTTGACTTTGGACTGAGCAAATCGATGTTCAAAGTACCAAATGAAAACGCCGCACAGACAATTGATGGCTCAGTCATCGGCACTCCGCTGTTCATGGCACCAGAGCAAGCGCGTGGTGAAACTCAACGCGTCGATCATCGGACAGACATATTTGCGGCGGGCGTAATTCTTTATGCAATGCTCTTGCGCAAGCATCCCTTCAAAGTGGATTCCGGCAGTTCATCCAAAACGATTCAAGAGCTAGCGACAGGCCGTCCAAGATTGCCGACCGAATTTCATCCAAAGTTTAACGCGCGTCTACAAGAGATCTTGATGCGCTCACTCGCAGTTGACCCTGAAGAACGCTATTCTTCAGCCAGCGAACTCGGTCGCGATCTCACTGATTTCATCCGCTCGCGGTGTGAAAACACTGCCGATTCTGTCGAAGAAAGAGTCGCACCAAGCGACCAAGCATGAACAAGTAGCAAACTTACCCAAGTTTGGTAGACAGTGACACTCAATATGTCATGATATCTTTTACTGGAGTTCAGTAATGAGTCAACGACGCGAATACAAGCTGAGTGTGGTAAAGAAAGTTGTCGGAGCGAGGGCGGCAAATCTTCACAACACCGAAGCGGTAGACTGGCTTCGTGGCTCGCCCGAACCATCTAGTCGTCATGACCTCAGCCGCTCGTAACTTGCTTCAAATATCGCCTTATCAACGATCCAGACATCCGTTGGGACCAACGAGCTGCGGACGATGTAGTCATCCGCTTTTCCGGTCAGCTTGCCCCAGTGCGCCATGACGGAAAAGGGTGTGGCGATCTGTGCGGCCTGAACTGGGGCAGCGTCGGGCTTGGGGGAAAACTGCTGCCAGCCGTCGGTGTCGAAATGATCGGTAGGTTGATAATTACTTAGAAGCTTAATTGCATCCTGCGGCCAGAGTTCGTTGTGGATACCGCGACAAAGATAGTGGCCAGGTTCAACCGTCTCACGACCTTCGAGCGTTTCGACCTCTTGCTCGACTTTGACCAGCTTGGCCCAAAGCGGCTTGGTCTTGCGGGCGGCGAAAAGACGCTGCTCAACTTCGGGCAGCAGTTTACCGTCGGGATTAATTAATTGAGGTTGGTTCATCTTGGCTTTCGGTCAGGTTGCCTTCAAAGTCATCTGCGGCTGGTCTGCTGGAGCAACTCGTGCAATCGCTCCGCCGACGGGCCGAAGTCGGGTTTGTCGCGGCCTTGGCGTTTGCGAGCGATCAGCCGGACTTGGTCGGGTGGAAAATCGCTTTCGTCGAGTGATCGCACGACGGTGCTCGGCTTCGCAGTCGACTTAGTTGACCTCATGACTTCGAAAGCGGCAACGGCCTGCTCGGTTGCAAAACCGACGCCGATGCCGCTTTGTACGAACTGTAACAAGCTCAACCAACCGCCGATTTCAAGCACCACGTTGGGTGGCTTTTGATTCGCGCTGGCGAACCATCTATCAAATTGTTGGCGGCGCGATGCGTCGGGTTCGGGCAAGATCAGCGGAAAATCGGCGATCTCTTTCGCCGTGATAGCGCGGCGCACTGGCAACGCGTCCCACGCTTTGGCCCAAGCGGCTTTCGCGAGCGCGCTGCCGACAATTGCAAAGCGATCAAAATGCAATGGCTGAACGTACAACTCGATTCCAGCCATTTCGTGAATCGTAGCGGCTCCGTCGGTCACGATGGCCAAATCGAACTGGCCGCCCGCTACCCCTTCGATCCGCGAACGACCGCGTGGCGCCGAGATTTTCACCGCAATGTCAGGGTTCTCCGCCAGCAGCAGTTCGACTGCTTCTCGGACGAAACCGATTTGCGCCGTCTGCCCGCAAGCGATCGATAGCGTCTCCTTTGCGTTTTGCCCCTCGGCGATAAACTGCTCCACTTGTTCGTACTTGCGAACCAGATCTGCTACCACCCCGCGCACGCGTTGGCCTGCCGGCGTCAGCAACCATCGCTTGCCCTTCAAAATCAACCACGACCGCCCCTCTTCGTTACCCACAATGCGCCGCAAAGCCGAAAGCCGTTTCGAGACCGTCGGCTGCGAGATCCCCAGTTCCTGTCCGGCCGCCGAAGCATCCCCGTCATGCTCGACAATCTTGATAAACGTCTGCATCAAGTCGAGCGGAATATGGTCAACAGAGTTCATATCAATTTGCTCAGCGTTAATTCGGCTTTCGGCGGCAACCGTTCGTGTACTCGGTCAATCTATTCCGGGAAAGCATTAGTGTCAAGAATAATGCGAAGAAAGAATTAGTTAGTAGCGATGGGTTTCGGTATCAGATCCGAAAACTCGGCGATTGAGCTTTCGCTGAGGCGAAACGAGCTGTTACCTCACACCGTGAAGCCAAACGTCTTCGGCAACTTGATGAACAGTTTCTCGCATTCGTTTGACAAGTCGTGGCTTCCGACGCTTATAATGCCTCGGTGCAGGATGCTGCTGGACCCTGTCACCAGCTGGAAATTCACGGTAACCAGGGCAGGGACTCAGCGTTGCGGACGGTGAATACTTTGGCAGCGCCGAGAGATGAGGATCGATTATTGGCTGCATATTTACGGAGTGCGGTAAAGCCGGCTAGCAGCCCGTTGAAAAATGCCATTTTCGTGAGCTATCAGCGTTCGGTGGCCTGGGGTAAGCTCAAGCGACTCGAAATCGATTTGAGACGGTCAAAATGTATTTACGTTCTTCATATCGCGATCTAAGGCCTTTTGTGGCGATCCAGGCTAAATAGCTAAACGCCAAAAGGCCGTCATCGCCTAGATTAAAAGC
>JBGSJB010000103.1:0-5430 GCA_041742175.1 Pirellulaceae bacterium | reverse complement strand
GAAAACGGCGAACTGGGGCCGGTGTATGGTAAGCAATGGCGCTGCTGGCAATCCGCAGACGGGACAACCGTTGATCAAATTCTCGAAGTCGAGAAACAGATTCGTTTGAATCCCGATAGTCGCCGGTTGATCGTTAGCGCTTGGAACGTTGGCGATGTTCCCAAAATGGCGCTGCCGCCATGCCACTTGCTATTTCAGTTCTATGTCGCGGATGGGCGGTTGAGTTGCCAGCTGTATCAACGGAGTGCTGACTTGTTTCTAGGTGTACCCTTTAACATCGCTTCCTACGCGCTGCTGACAATCATGATGGCTCGCGCGACAGGGTACGAACCCGGCGACTTTGTGCACACTCTCGGCGACGTGCACCTCTATTCAAATCACCTCGAACAAGCTCGACTGCAACTAACTCGCGAACCCCGCGCCCTGCCATCAATTCGAATCCTCAATCCACGCGATTCGATCCTCGACTACCAATTCGAAGATTTTGAATTGGTCGACTACAATCCGCATCCGCATATTCCAGCGCCTGTAGCGGTTTAGCTACTCAGTAAAGCAAGTTTCATGCACGAGCAGAGCTCGATCAATTCATCAGCGGATTGCAATTGGGTGGCAGTGGTCGCCATCGCGCAAAATAATTTGATCGGCAATCATGGGACGCTGCCGTGGCGATTAAGCAGCGACTTGAAGCGCTTCAAGCGTTTGACCATGGGTCACTGCCTGTTGATGGGGCGCAAGACGTATGACTCGATCGGTCGCGCGCTTCCGGGACGGCAAACAATCGTTCTGTCGCGATCTGGTTTTCAAACTGCAACCCCAGGTGTTCGTATAGTTTCGAACCCGGCAGATGTCGCGGCGCTCGTCGAGCCAAACCGAAGAGTCATGGTGGTTGGCGGCGCTCAGATTTACGAAGCTGTCTTGAATCAGTGCTCCGAAATTTGGCTGACAAAAGTCCTGGCCGATGTTGAAGGAGATGTGCAATTCCCTGCGATCGATTGGACTCAGTGGAAGCTTATCTCCACTGAATCCGTTCCCGCCAGCGAAAACGATCAGTACGCGACGGAGTTTCAGATTTGGCACCGAAGCGCTTGCTAACTCAGCGAACTTGAGTTCAGCGAACTGCTGCGATCGGTTCACCGTTCGTGCTCAGAATCTGCGTGTTGGTAGTTGAATCGCCGAAGCGTTTGAAATCAAGAAAACTCCAGACGATTTTTTTACCTCGATTCACCTCCACGATCTGCGGATTCTTCTCGCCAGCATGACAATTGCCAAGCACAATGTTTCCCGACGGCAGCACTTGCAAGGTTGTGACCCAAGCGAGTTGGATTCCCGGAAGATCGTTCTGCTCCAGCTTCCAGACGATCTCTTTCGCAGGTGTGACTTCGAGCACCGCATGACCGTTGCCTGTCGAAATCAGCGTATTACCGCTCGGTAAACGCACGGCTGCGAAGCACTGATTGCCAAACGCTTCGACGCCATGCCCGTCAGCCCGCTGTTTGTCAAACAAGGGAACCGCATACTCCCACGCGGTCTCGCCGTTCGGTTTGTATTCACGAACGAGACCATCGCCTTCGTGACACACGAGATAGTTTCCGGACGCGAGCTTGCGGACCAAGCGTGTGTCGCGATGCGGATGGGGGTTAGCGACTTTCAATGGCATTTCATGTACCAATTTCCCACTTGCATCGACTTCAATGATCCGGCTCACGCCACTCTCGGCGATCATTGTCAAACCACTTTCCAGTCGCTGAAACGCATGCACTTCAATCTTCTTGCCTGCGTTGCCGTTGGAAGTTGCCGAGTCGTATTCCCAGACAACATTGTTCGACTTGGGATCCACTTCAAGAATCTTCGTCCAGCTTTTCTGAAGCAACACGTTGCCGTTGCTCAGCAAGTGGAGGTCGTGCAGCGGCCCGATCTTCATCTCCCACTCGGTCTTCCCTTGCTCATCGATAATCGCAATGCGACCTTTCGATGAATCAGCCGTAAGCAAGCGGTGCTTCGGTGCTTGGGCTTGTAAGGCCGCACTGCTGGCGACGCATATCAGCAGCAATCCAACTGGAAACATGCCGGTTGAAAAAACACCAGGCGAAAAAGTGGCCAAGTGGCGAAAGAATTGCATCGATTAGCTCGCAATGGTTCGAGGGGATTTTGGGGGAGGCGGGATTTTACAAGACTTTTACAGATTGCTTACGCTTTCCGAAACTTTCTCGGGGGCGAAAAGCGTTTAATCGTAAGTGAGGATTGTTCTTCGCAAACAACATCGTATTCGCAAAAGGAGAGAAAAGATGAAGTTGCATCGCAGTATAGCTTGGGTTGCTGTGCTCAGCATGATCGGCTCAAGTGCATTTGCCAAGCAGATCCGGCTCGACGTCGGACTCGCCAAACCCACCGTAGCGGTCGGTGAAGGCGGCAAAGTCGAAGGCCACATGCGCATCATGCTGAAGGGTTTTGAACTCGATCGCGAACGAGAACGCATGCCTGACAACGTGGCCATCGTGATTGACAAATCAGGTTCGATGCAAGGCGAGAAGATCGAGCAAGCGCGTGCTGCAGCCGTGCAAGCGATCGATCGTTTACGCGACAGTGACATCGTGTCTGTCGTGACCTACGATTCATCGGTAACAGTAGTTGTCCCAGCTACCAAAGCTTCGGATCGTCAAGCGATCAAAGCGAAGATTCGCGACATTCAAGCTGGAGGTAACACGGCTTTGTTTGCTGGGGTAAGTAAAGGCGCTGCAGAAGTTCGCAAGTTTCACGAAGACAAGCGAGTCAATCGAGTGATTCTGCTCTCTGATGGTTTGGCTAACGTCGGACCCTCCGCTCCCAGCGAACTCGAAGAACTCGGCGCGTCACTGCTTAAGGAAGGCATCAGCGTCTCCACCATGGGCTTGGGCTTGGGCTACAACGAAGACCTCATGACTGGCCTGGCCCTTGCCAGTAGCGGCAATCACGTCTTCATCGAAGATGCCGAGAACCTAGTACAAGTCTTTCAAAACGAGTTCGACGATGTGCTCAGCGTTGTAGCACAGAAGATCGTTATCGATGCAAAATTGGCTGAGGGAGTTCGACCAGTGAAGGTGCTGAACTATCCCGCCGATATCACTGGCCAGCAGGTATCGATCGAGCTTGGACAACTGTACTCGAATCAAGAGCGCTTTTTCGTGATCGAGTATGAAATGGAAGTCGGGAAAGCGAACACCAGTTCACCTGTGGCAGATGTCTCGGTGAAGTACATGAACATGGCGACAGAAACGCAAGATACGCTAACAAGTTCTGTGCAAGCAAAGTTTACCGACTCAGTCGAACTCGCCGAGAAAGACGTCAACAAAGAAGTGCTTGCTTCTTGCGTGATTCAGATCGCGAACGAACGCAATCGCCGCGCAACTGAGTTGCGTGATGCAGGCGAAGTTGAAGAGGCCAAAAAGTTGTTGAAGTTTAACGCCGATTACCTTAACCGAAACTATCTTTCGCTCGGCGTTTCAGAACTCGATCTACGTTGCAAGCTGAATGAGCAGCAGTCTGAGCAGCTAGAAGGCAAAGACTGGGCTTCGAACCGCAAAGGAATGCGGCAGTTGCAAAATGTTGACGCTACGCAACAGTCCTATTTCGGTTCGGGCGCGAAGAGCGACTACAACAAAAGGTAGGTGGTCATACCGTTCCCTTTAATCCGGCGTTGCGCAAGGCTTCAATAACATGCAAAGCCGCGCGGTGAAAGTAAGCGAAGCCGCGCGGTGGATTCACTGGGTTGTTAGGTGGATAGCGTAAGGGCCGCAACAAAACTTTAGCGGGGTTGATAAGCGCATTTGCGGGTGGCGATTGAGTGTCGGAACGCCGCTAGAGTCCCTTATAGGCCGTTGAGGGTAGGGGTCTTCCGACTGAGTCCGGTTAGCTGCCTGCATGCGAGCGGTTCTTTGCAGCAAATCGTATAGGAGCATGGGCGAACGGGCCCGTTAGCACGCGATCAAGCAACGGACGGAACGAAGTCCAACGCGAGGCGGTGCCAAGCGGATAAGTGAACGTCGCAAGATCGAAACCCGCCAAGAGCCTGGCTTATCGTGGGCTCTGGTGTTTTGCCTAGATTTGATTTTGGCGGCACGCTCTAGGCTTTGCGAAGGGCGTGGCGATCGTTGCTCGCATACTCTCAACTAACTACCGCGGGCAACGCACTCGCGTTGGCTCGCCTTAGATCGCTGATTTTGATAAAATCTGTAGCCTTGCGATGCTAGGATGAAAATTTCTGTTTCCTAGCCTCCGCTCGCTAACACATGCAAACCGCCGCTTGCTATCGAAATCAAAATAACTCTCTGCCAAGCGGAAATGCCATATCAGGCCGCCATTAGCTCTAACTGAGGAAGTCCCGATGACAATCGATGGTTACGCACCTTGCCCATGTGGCAACGGCAAGAAGCTCAAGTTCTGCAAGTGCGTCGAGCAACCACAAGACCTTGAAACGATCATGCGCTTGGCGGAAGGCGGTCAAGAGCTAGCGGCACTTGATCGTATCAACCAACTCCTCGCCAAGACTCCAAATACCGCTTGGTTGCTGGCGATCAAATGCGAACTGTCGCTGGCGATGCAAGAATTTGAGACGTTTCGCGAAACAGCGATTCGCTTCTTGAAACTCAAACCCGACAATCCGCTCGCGCTGGTAATGCGCTCGATGGTTGCTTGCAATGATGACGAACCGCTGGAGAACGCGGCTCGCTACCTGCTCCAGGGGATGTCCGAGTCGCGTGAGACGTTCCCGACGATGACCATTCCCGCCATCCAAGTTCTGATTCGCACGATGGCTGACAAAGGCAAATTGTCGATGGTTGGCTTCTGGTGCGACGTTCTCGGGAGCTTGATGCCCAATGCGGAGTCAGCGGAAGACTCACCGCTCAAAGATCCAACATTGAACTTGCTCGCCAAAACACCTGCGCGAGTGGTCGATAGTGCGCAAGGGTCCAGCAAAGAGCGCCTCGCAGAAGTCACTGCACTCACCCGCACATTCCGCTATCCGCAAGCCGAAACGAAGCTGCGAGCGATCTTGCGAGACGTCCCCGACCAACCGACTGTCCTCTCACATCTGTTGCGCGCCCAGCATGCTCAACTCGATCAAGAAGGAGCGTACGCGACCGCGAAGAAACTTTCCGAGAACATGCAGATCTCGGCTGATGAACGCGCTCACTTCCTCGCACTCGCCTTCGAAATCGAACCTGAGCAGAAGTCGATCGACTCGCCGATGATGGTGCGTTATTGCGACGTCGACTCCGACGAGCGTATTCATGAGGCGCTCGACAAACTCGACATCGCGCAGTCGTATGGCGGCCAAGAAGCCGAACAGATGCGTCACTTCTATGCCGCTGCGGTGAACGACGAAGTGCCTGCGAAACGCGTGTTTGCAGTCTATGACCGCCCCTTCTCAGTCGATCAAGCTCAGATTATCGG
>JBGSJB010000102.1:0-2371 GCA_041742175.1 Pirellulaceae bacterium | reverse complement strand
CTCGAACTCATTGCGCACGACGGTGAACTCTGAAATTAAATCCTCACGGCGTACGAAACTGTTAACTAATCGATCCGATTCCAGATGAATCGCGAACTCAAGGTTCTCATCGCTGGCCGGCAATGTCTCAAAGTAGTTGGTGCGATCAGAGTTCGTTGTCCCGTTGAAGTTCGCTCCATGGTCACGCAGCGCTTTAGGCACATCAGGAAAGGTCGGTGTACCTTTGAAGACCATATGCTCGAGCAGATGCGCCATGCCAGCTTCGCCGTAACCTTCGTGACGCGAGCCGACCAACACGGTCATATTGACTGAGATCGTTGGACGTGAACCATCCGGAAACAGCAGCACGCGCGCGCCGTTGCTCAATCGGTACTCCGAAACACCTTCCACTTTGGCAACCGGCTCGAGTTCTTCCGCCAACGCTGGCGAATCGCACCAAGCGGCGATGCACACGAAAAGACAACTTAAGTAACACATGACTCGCATAGACACACTCCCCGAAAAAGATGATGAAGCGCAAGAAATGCTGCAGAAAGATGCCCAGCATTATAGTGAGTTGCAGATGCGTGTGCGCAAGTCCCGTTCGCTCCGCGCGCAAACTTTGAGTGCCTTTCGTCTCCCGCAAGTGCGTTAGAGGCGCGCACCTTCTGGAGACGAAAGGCGACAAACATCATCTCTAATTGATAATGAGTGGAACCCGCGAGGACGGACGAGACCAATAAGCCAGAACAATAGGCTATTAACTGTTCATCGCGCTCGACGTGCGTGTCCAACCAAAGGGCAGAAATACGACCAGTGGTATCCAGCTTGCGTTGACTGGATCAACCAAGTATCCCGAGGAACCAATCCAGGCTAAGCCCATGACCAAACCAGAGAATCCAGAAACCAAGATCAAGCACGATCCTGCGACCATAAATACATGTCGATCCGTGCGTGACATTAGAACTGGAATCGCTAGCAGTAGCAGTGTCCAATCTAAAAAAGGACGCATCAGTCGCTGATGTATCTGGGTCTGCAGGTCGTTGTCATTGCCTTGATCACCCAACTTGAGATGCGAAATCAACTCAGCCGTCGACGCAAATTGTTTCCAAGCTGTACCACCGCGAAGCGATTCATATTTCACTTTACTAACTAAGAAACAGCTACCGGGTTCCAGCCAGTTGGTGTCCTTGCGCGTCAACACGATCGGTCCGCCATCGAGCCCGTAGGTGGAATCGAGCGAGTCAATATTCTTGGGTTGCGTTACCTGCTGCAACAGATACCCCGTGGGGCGTCCTTCTGTGCCAACGCGATACTCAGCCAAAGCGCCCGAAATTTGTCGACCATAGAGTGCGATCATTGGATCGCGCCGCAATCGCAACGATGGATCAACGATGTGCTGCAAAATTGGCAAAAGATGTCGGCCAGCGATCAGTACTCCAGCGCGATCATCTTCCATCGGCTTGACCGGTCGAGCCACTTCGCCGCTAAGGTCTTGCGGATTGCGATCTAGTTTGTCTTGGAACAGTGGAATCACGAACTCGCGCAGTGCTGCGGCGCCAAAGATAACGAACGCGGAAGCTATCAACAGCGGTCGAACCACTCGCCACTTCGTCACGCCGGCCGCCATCAAGGCAATGAATTCATTCGTGCGATACAGCCAGGCGACTACGAACAGCAACGCGAGCAACGCGAACAAGCCGCTCAGTCGCTCGAAGGTCGCCAGCGCAAATGGTCCGTAATAGTCGAAGAGGATTTGTACTAAACTGACGCGCTGCTTTTCCGCAAAGCGCATGAATTCGTCCAAGTTGCTGAAAACCTGGACGACGATGATCAAACCGGTCAACGACGCAAAGCAGATTAGCAGAACGCGAAAGTACAGAAATAGTAAGTAACGATCGATGCGAGTCATTCGGGCTTCCCTCGCGTCTTACTTACAGTTTCGCGCCGTCCGCGTCAAACGCGAATCCCGCGCCTCTGGGGACTGAGGACGGTAAATGTGGGGCAGTCTAAATCTAGCGGCGATCGAAGGTCGCTTGTTTACTCCGCAAAGTCCCCACAGCATAATCTTTTTCTGACCACGTAAAGCCCAATTTCAACTTGACGGCGATCGACGCCAATCCTGCGGAGCTGAATATGCTGCCATTAACTCGGTCACAAAACACATCGAATTCGCAGCGACGTAAAGCGCGCCGACGAACAGGATCTTCAATGACACGCAGGCTGCTCGCGGAGTCGCTTGAGCCGCGGCGTCTACTGGCGGCTTACATTAACGAAGTGCATTTCAGTCCGCTGTTCGGTGACGCCGCGAAGCATCAGTACATCGAGCTTCGTGGCGATTCGCTAGCTTCGATGAACGCTGTAACTTACCTGGTCGTGATCAGCAGTTCCG
>JBGSJB010000101.1:0-6124 GCA_041742175.1 Pirellulaceae bacterium | reverse complement strand
GATCCGGGCGGACGAAACAATGCTGGAACAGCGACAGTGTTGAGTACGTTCCGCTGTCCGTCCGACGTCTCTCCGCAAACTCGCCCGATAAATGCTTCGAGCCCCGGTGGGACGAATGCGATTGCGATTACAAGCTACGTCGGTTCTATGGGCCCGTTTGATGGAGCGCGATGCCAAGCGGTCGGAGGCGTCATGCAGCCCCATCAAAGAAACATCGGATTGCTAGTTGTCGCGGCAAGTCGGCGGCATGCTGACATCACCGATGGTACTTCGAATGTGATCGCGGTTGGGGAGGTCTCATGGCGACCGTTGGTCAGCGGCGATGGTTCTGATCGCCAATTTGTGCTCGGAAGTCTGGTGACCAACGGCGGTGTGAACTGTGCGAATGGCGGAGCCGGAGCGAACGGAGCGTTTTTGCATCTGCGATCAACTCGCAAAAAGCTGAATGGACCGGTCATTGGTGGCGACAAGCATGCCGCTTTCCATAGTTTCCATACTGGGGGCGCGCAGTTCGCGTTTGCAGATGGCTCGATTCACTTTATCAGCGAGAATATCGAACACACCAACACGAATTTTCTGGCCGATGGTTCCAACTTGAATGGACCTTATGGGCTCTACCAGCGCTTGTCTGCCATCAATGATGGTCAAGTTCTAACGGGACTTGAACTGTAAACCTAACTTGTCATTTTGAAGCGGGCTCGGTTGAGCGGATTCAGTTCTCTGCGCCTGCTTCGTTCTTTTTGTGCAACGAGGTCAGAATGATTTCGAATGGTTTTCGATTTTTGATTGCAAGCTTCGCAGTCTGTGTTCTGGTCGGCTGCGGATCGGATGGACCTGAACTGGCGGAAGTAACCGGCACAGTGACTGTGGACAGCAAGCCGGTTGGCAACGCCATTATTACGTTCATCCCAACTGGCGGGACAACTTCGTATGGGAAGACGGACTCTCAAGGTGTTTACAAACTCATGTTCACTGATACCAAGTCCGGCGCGATGCTGGGCACTCACAAAGTTGAGATCGAAGTGAAACGTTACTCGAAAGATGAGATCACCGAGATGAAAGCTGGTGGTTTGGATGTTAGCACTGAGTACGTACAGATTCCCAAGAAGTACAAAGAGCCTGGTGCGCTTAAGGCTGAGGTAAAGCGCGGCCGCAATACAATCGACTTTACGATGACCAATTGAACACTGCCGTTAACCTCGTTTAATCGGCTGCGGCTCGGGTAATCAGAGCGGCCATGATCGGCAAAGCGATCGATTCGCTTTCGAACGTGACATGGCCATCGGCGTAAAGTGCCTCGATGCCGCCGCTGTGAAAACTGTACGGCTCGTTATCGTTGCGCGCGTTCATGGCAACCGAGCAACCGGCTGCGATACCGCATCCTTCATGGGATCCATCGGCGGATGAACCATCGAACGTGTACGCGCTCTCGCTGTCGATCCAGCTAATCGCCTGATCGTTCGCCAACTCGGGGTGCGCCTTCCCGCGGCGATAAACAGCGGGCCGCCCTGAGGTTTCAGTAACCATCATCGTATGGGAAGATCCATCTAGTATTTGCGCAAACTTGGTTCGCGAATCGCGATGCATGACAGAGAAACGATTGAGTGAATCGTATTTCGTGAGATCGATTTGAGGTCGAACACCCATGACCGCTTCGTAGTCCGTTGAGGCGATGCCGTTTGTGAGTGACAGCGCGGGTCGAGGCGATTTAGCGATTGCGCTTGTTACCAACGGTTGTGCCGGAGTGCTTGGGCAAGTGAAGTTCGCCACCAGATTTTGACCGACGACCAAATTCGGCTCGACCCACCAATTTTGCTTTGTGTCGTACTCTCGCGCGAGATTCTGTTGCTCGATAAAGTTCAGCGTCATCACTCGCCAACTCAGGTAGCTGCCCGCGGGATTTCCGGGGCCTGGTTTCGTCCAGCCTGATGCGGGGAAGACGCGATGAACGGATTCGAAGTTGAGCAGCGCGAGTCCAGTCTGACGCAGATTGTTCTGACACTGAACGCGCCGCGCGGCTTCCCGCGCCGCTTGCACGGCAGGCAGAAGCAGGCTGACGAGCATGCCGATGATGGCTATCACGACCAGCAATTCGACGAGCGTAAACGCGTGCAACCGACTCAGCTTATTGGGTTTGCTCATGTGGCTAGTTTGAGTCATCCGTGCCGCGAGTGCAACAACTCGTTGCGCGAATTTTAATTAGTTTCCATCGCGCATGCTTGATTGCCAGTTGTCGGTCAATAACAATGCTGTAGACCTCTCTCAACCGCCTTTGAAGTTGATTCGTTTTCTCTCAGCGAATTTTCCTAACAGTCGCTTTGCATCGTGTCCGTGCGTGCGACTAACTGGCTGCGACTCAAGAATCGTAGCCAGTATGCAGCAATTCAGTGTGCAGCAATTATTGCTAACGTCCGTTTGATTAGGGAATTTATTTCATGTTGCGAGCTCAAGATATTTCCGGATGGCTAAGCAGCGGGGTAGTGCTTGTTGCATTGCTGCTTCAGTTGATCATTGCACCGTGTGCCTATTCGCAGGAAGCAAAGCCGGATCAACCGCCCTCACCGCCCGTTGCCGAAGCGAAGCCCGACACTCCGCCCGTCGTAGCCGAACCTCCAAAGCCTGAAGAAAAGGCGGCTGAAGAAAAGAAGCCCGATGACAAGAAGCCCGATGACAAGAAGGCTGACGAGAAGAAGGCTGACGAGAAGAAGGCTGCGACAAAGTCAAGCGGTTCGAAGAGTGAAACTAAGTCGAGCGAAACTAAGTCGAGTGAGGCTAAGCCTTCAACCAAAAAATCGGAGCCAGCGAAAACAACTGAGAGCGCGGCTGATGATCGCTTGGACAAAATCGAAAAGCAACTGGAAGAGATCGGCAAGTACTTGCAGTCGATGAAGCAAGCTCCCGCGGCGGAAGCAACGAAGAGTCCCGCGACGGCAACTGCGGCTCCGGCGACTAAGCCGCAGTGGAGCGGTGAAATCTCGCGAGAGTGGCTAAAGGGAATTCGCTGGCGTAGTATCGGTCCAGCCAACATGGGCGGCCGCATCACTGACATTGCTGTCGATGAGAATGATCCGAGCGCTTGGTGGGTGGCCACCGGTGGTGGTGGAATGATCAAGACGACCAACAACGGTATTTCATTTCAGCATCAATTTGACAAAGAAACGACCGTAGCACTCGGTGCGGTTGCGGTATCAAAGAGCGAACCGAATATCGTTTGGGCCGGAACCGGTGAGAACAATCCTCGCAACTCGGTCAGCTACGGCGACGGCGTCTACAAATCGATCGACGGCGGCAAGACTTGGAAGAACATGGGTTTGAAGCAGTCCTTCCAGATCGGCGAGATCGTGATTCATCCAACGGATGCGAACACGGTTTATGTCGGCGCTCTCGGTCGGTTGTACGGCAGCAACGAAGAACGCGGACTGTACAAGACAACTGATGGCGGCGCGACTTGGGAGCGTTGTTTCTATGTCGACGATCGCACGGGTGTCATCGACTTGCAACTGCATCCAACGGATCCGAACACTATCATCATTGCGGCTTGGGAACGACTGCGCGACGGTTTCGATAGCTGGCCGGGCAATGAAGTACCGATGCCTGAAGGTTACGATGGCTACGACCCGATTCGCAAATGGGGTCCGGGTAGCGGTTTGTACAAGTCGACGGATGCTGGCAAGACTTGGAAGAAACTGACAGCCGGTTTACCGACCAGCCAATTGGGGCGTATCGGCTTCGATTGGTATCGCAAGGATCCGAACATTCTTTACGCAGTTGTCGACTGCGAGAATATCGGCAAAGGCCCAGCGCCGCTGACCGTGCTCTGGGGTGGTGTGGCTGAAGATTCCGAAAGCAAAACGGTCATCACCCAAGTTTATCCGAAGAGTCCTGCAGCTCGCGGCGGATTGATGGTGGGCGACGTCGTCGAGTCGATTGGAGACAAAGCGGTCACGACGTTCGATGAGATTATCGAAGAGTTGCGTACGAAGAAGGCGGGCGACAAATTGGTCGCTCATGTTCTTCGTGGCAGTGAGAAGAAGGAGCTTGAATTTACGCTCGCAAGTCGTTCGAATCGCAGCCGAGGTTTTCAGCCTGGCGTTTGGTTCGGCGGTTTAGGTGCGGATGAAGCAAGCGGTGGCGTTAAGTTGCTGCAAGTTTCAGCGGATGGGCCGGCTGCGAAATCAGGCCTATTGGCCGATGACGTGTTGACAGAGTTCGATGGTAAACTAGTCGAGTCGTGGGAAGCGATCGTCGAAGCCGTTTCATCGAAGAAGGCGGGCGACAAAGTCAAAGTAAAACTCACTCGCGAAGGCGAAGCCAAAGAGGTCGAGTTAAAGTTGGAAGACCGCGTCATTCCACCGGGGATGCCAACGCCTGTCGTGCAACCGGATATCTACTTCGGTGTTCAAGGCACGGATGTTCAAGGTGGCGGTGGAGCTCGTTTAACTCAGATCACTGCAGGAGGTCCTTCCGAGAAGGCGGGGCTGTTGGTCGGCGATGTGATTCAAGCGATCGATGGCAAACCGCTTCCAAGCTATCGCGGAGTTACAGAAGCGCTGAAGGACAAGAAAGCAGGTGACAAGCTGGTCATTAAAATCGCTCGCGCTACCGAGATCAAAGAGATCGAAGTCACGCTCGAAAAACGTCCAGCACCGATTCGCCCTTACACTGCGAACCTCGGCGGCCAAGCTCAGAATGTGCAAGACCAGCAAGGTAGCAAAGGTTTTGAGTACGGTGGGATCTACAAATCGACGGACTGCGGCGAATCATGGACGCGCGTCAACAGTGCTCATTCACGGCCGATGTACTTTAGTGTTGTGCGCGTCGATCCAAGCAACGAACAGAATGTTTACTTGCTAGGTGTCTCGCAATATAAATCGCTCGATGGTGGCGTATCGTTCGATGCCAACTTTGGTCGGGATGTTCACGCTGACGGCCATTCGCTGTGGATCGATCCTCGCGATGGTAAACACATGGTGATCGGTGTCGATGGTGGCGTGTATCAAACTTATGATCAAGGCAAGACGTGGGACCACTTGAATACAATGGCACTCGGCCAGTTCTATCATGTTGCGATTTCACCAAAGTATCCGTATTACGTTGATGGTGGATTGCAAGACAATGGAACTTGGGGCGGACCAGCGATGTCGCTCGATGGTAGCGGCCCAGTAAACGAAGATTGGTTGTCAGTTGGTGGCGGTGACGGATTCATGTGTCGTGTCGATCCGAACGATCCCGATCTGGTTTATTCGACCAGCCAAGGAGGCGCGATGAATCGCCGCAACATGAAGACGGGCGAGCGAGCTTCGATTCGTCCGCGTCAACCTGAAGACGGCCAACCGCAGTATCGCTTCAATTGGAACACGCCGTTCATTTTGTCGAATGCAAACTCGCGCGTCTTCTACGCGGGCGGGAACTATGTGTTCCGTTCGCTCGACCGCGGTAACAACCTGGAGATCATCTCGCCGGAGATCACGTTGACCAAACGCGGCTCAGCGACAGCGCTCTCCGAGTCCCCGCGCAATGCAAATGTTCTGTACGCAGGTACTGATGACGGCGCGCTGTGGGTTACGAAAGATGGTGGCAAGGAGTGGCAAGAGATCGGAAAGAACATGAACTTGCCCGCGCCGCGCTGGGTTTCGACGATCGAAGCTTCGCGTTACGAGGAAGGTCGAGTCTATGTGGCGCTCGATGGCCATCGTTCCAATGACGACGAACCGTATGTTCTTGTCTCCGAGGATTTCGGAAAGTCGTGGAAGTCGATTCGATCGAATCTTCCATGGGGTTCAACGCGTTGCTTGCGCGAAAGTCCGTTCAGTGAAAACGTATTGCTAGTTGGCACTGAGTTCGCGGTGTATGCATCCGCCAATCGCGGTGGCCAATGGAATTCGTTGAACACAAACTTGCCGACTGTGGCTGTGTTCGACTTTGCGTTTCATCCCAACAATGGTGAAGTGGTAGCAGCCACGCACGGTCGCAGTTTGTGGATTGCTGATTTGACCGCGCTGAATCAATTCAGCAACACTCACTTGAGTGAAACCGCAGCGCTCTACAAACCGACTCCTGTGATTCGCTGGAAGCGTGATGTTTCGCGCGGTGGCACGAATCGTCGATTCGCGGGTAGTAACCC
>JBGSJB010000100.1:0-9525 GCA_041742175.1 Pirellulaceae bacterium | reverse complement strand
TTTGCGCGTGTGCATCCATTTCAAGGATTAGTTTGTCGATGCGGCCTAGGAAGAATGCGTAGGCCGCGTACGAAGGAATAGCAACGACCAAGCCCGCAGCCGTTGTGATCAGAGCGGTTCCAATTCCGCCTGCCAACAATTCGGGCCGCCCCATCGCGTCAGCTCGCGCGATTGTATTGAATGCATCGATCATACCGAGCACGGTGCCTAACAATCCCAGCAGCGGCGTTAGGTTGCTTATCGCATTAAACAAACGCAAGTACCTTCGCATCTGACTGACCACACGTTCACCCGCGTCCACAACCGCCTGCTCGACTTCAACAGCCGACCGGCCGTACTTCTTCAGCGCGCCGGTGAATATTTCTGCGATCGGACTGCCGTTTTCTTCGCACAGGGCGAGCGCCTCTTCGCGACCAAGCTGCTGTTGTTCGAGTTGTTCGATAACGCCCCGAACAAACGGACGCGGAATCATGCGAGCACGTCGCAGGTAAAACAATCTTTCCATCACAAAAATCAACATCACGAACGAACACGCGATGATCGGCAACATCAGAATGCCGCCCTGCCGAATCACATTCAGCAGGTTGCCCATCGGAATCGAAGACGCACCTTCAGCCTCCGCACTCACTTCCGGCGCGCCTGCGTCGGTCAGCGGATTCGTCGAAGTCGGCAGAGGGTTGATCGCTGGGTTCGATGCGATGCGTGCCGCAGGTTGATTGCTGAACTGGTTGTTTTGAGGTTGATTTGGAAACGGTTGGTTGAACGAGTTCCCGTTTTGAAAACCTTGCGGAGGCGGCGCTCCCTGTGCCCGTATCGTCGGCGATAGCAAACAGAGAACCGCTGCGAAACCTATGAAGTAAGTTGCAAGTTGGATGGTGACGTTTCGCATTGTCTTGGGCCTGCAAGTTTTCATTGGTCGCGTCGTGTCGTGTTCTTATTTAACATCTTTAATCGGGAAGCTGCGTTAGCGCACGGATCGAGGTTTCGAGCGTTCAGCGATACGCTCGATGACTTCGATTCTTGCGGATGCTTCTTCGCGTATCTTTGTATCTGCCGCAACTGCGACGACTTGTTTGTAAGCCACCACCGCCGCACTCGACTGATTTAACAGTTCATAACACTTGCCGGTTTGCATCAGTGCCAGCGCTTGCCAGGGCTGCGTTTCAGCGAGTTCAGTCACCGGTTGGTAAGCTGCGATAGCCTCAGTCAAGTTCTGTTCCAGAAAGTAAGTTTCACCAAGCATCCATTGCGCTCGCGCGACAACAGAACTGCTCTTTGCAAGACTCAAATTCGTTATGGCGTGCAGGTGTTGGCGCGCTTCGTCAAAGTTGATTTCCAACATAGCAGCTCGCGCCAGCAGATAATCGAACTCGTGAACACGGTCAGAACTGGAAAACTGCTGCTTCGCGTTTTGTGCGGTGGCGGCAAGCTTGGCGTAGTCTTTCGTTCTCAGCAGGAGTTCGCACTGACGAATTGCGACAGTAAACGCCCAGCTTGGCAGCGCACTCAACTTTTCTGCATGCACTTCGAGCCACTTCAAATCGTCGAGCGCAAGCGCTACCTTGCCAGCTTGCGCCGCAGCCTCGGCGCGACTGAAGCGAACCGCGACCTGCTGCACTTCATCGAGCTGAGTAAGCTGCTCATCGCTTGGCAAAACTTCCAACGCAAGCTTCGCATCGCCTCTCACTAACTCAAGCTCCGAGCGAAGTAGTCGAAATCGGCACTCGACCGACTGATCGAATCCGCGTTCTGCGGGCTCTGTCTTGATGATCGAATCAAGCTGCTGCGCTACCGCCTCGTAATCCCGATCCTGCATCGCGTAGGTCGCTAGTTCCAAGTGCGCGAGCCGATGACTCAGCGACGTCTGTTCCTGATTGACCAAAGTTCGAAACGCAGACTTCGCTTTTGCGTGATCACCAATCTGCTGGAAAACAATTGCATGCAGCAACTGCACCTCAGAGCTCAGTCCAGCAGCAGTAGATTCACTGAGTTCACGGATTTGTTCTGCTGCCAATTCGAACTTTCCAGCAGCCGCCAAACGCCTCGCCAACTCCACTTGCGTGTTCGACTTCACTTCGAGCAGCGCTGCATCCGGTTCGTTTGCGTCATGCAATTTCAGCTTTAGAAGCACCGCTTCGAGCGAACTCATAGCTGCCGCGTCGCCCTCAATGCGCATCGCCGCTTGCAACCACACGCGGAAATGATGAGCCTCAAAGTTCGCATCAGACTTCATCACTTTTGATCGTTCAACGATACGCTGAGACCACTTTTCAAGCAGGGCAGCAGCATCGCTCGCGCGGTGAGTCGCGATGTAGCACTCAGCTAGATGAACCACAGCGATGCATGCCAGCGACGAACTCGGTTGGTCATCGATCAACTGCTCCAGCGGTTTGATGGCAGCCCGCGCATCAGCAGACGCAATCGCGTTGGCAGCTTGTTCGTACAAATGCCGAGACGATTTAGAATCTGGACTAATTGGCGCAGTCTGGACGACCGCGCTAAGCACCGCGCAAACGCCTACGAAAAAATTGAGCACACGAGCCTCCATGCTCGAGATAGAATTTCCACTCCGAACGTTTTAACTATCTCCCCCAGACGCAACAAGGGAAAAATCGGACTTCAAACACTTGAAGCCTGCGATTCGTCCACTCTTTCGCCAAAGATTCACGAATGCATCCACTAATCGAAGTCTGCGTTGAAGGTTTTGCCGGAGCGCAGATTGCTAGCAATGCAGGTGCAGATCGCCTCGAACTAAACGCAGCTCTTTCGCTTGATGGTTTGACCCCGACGCTTGAGGATTTGGTTGCGACCAAGCGGCTAACTTCTGTGCCAGTGATCGCCATGCTCCGCCCGCATGCAGATGGCTTTTATTACGATCGCTCGACGCAGGGTTCGATGCTTGCCGAACTCGAGCGACTTTTGGCCAACGGAGCGGATGGCATTGCGGTCGGGGGATTGACGCAGGCGGGTGAGATTGACCTTGAGTTCATGTGCGAACTCCGCAAGCTCGCCAGCAACGCAACGCTGGTCATGCATCGCGCCTTCGATCAACTGAGCGATCAAGCCGGCGGACTGGAACAACTGATCGATCTGGGGTTCGACCGCGTGCTCACCTCGGGCGGCAAAGCGACCGCAGAGTTAGGCGCGAGCCAGCTTCGTCGACTAGTCGATCAAAGTCGCAGACAAATCGAGATCCTTCCCGGCGCGGGCATCAGAACTGAGAATGCAAGCCGAATTCTTGAACTAACCGGATGCGACCAGTTGCACGGCACTTTCAAGCGACCGTTTACCGACCCGATTTTGCCCGACCCAATGGCTATAGCTGCGGTGAAGAAACTGAAACTTTCGCGAATTCGGTAAGGCGTCTTCGTTAAAGCGCGCTCGTCCCCAAGCGACTGAAATTCGGCTGGGCTTCAGCTATACTAAGAGAATCGCTACGACAGCGACCATTGCTGTCGCTCCCACCTCGTTTTCTCTCGAAAACCCACTCGCCGAAAAAGAATCCATGATGTTGAAGTCCAACTACTTGGCTCCACTTTGGGTCCTCGCTGCTATCTTTGTACCGAACGCGATAATCCAATTGCAAGCGGATGAACCGATTCAGTTCAATCGCGATGTGCGACCGATTTTGGCTTCAGCTTGCTTGCGTTGTCATGGCCTAGACGAAAAGGCTCGCCAAGCGGATTTACGTCTGGACAATTCTGCCAGCGTCTTTGAACAGCACGGCGAAGACAAGACTGCAGCGATCGTAGCCGGCAAACCGGAAGAGAGCTTGATGTGGCAACGCATACTTTCAACCGATGCGGATGAAGTGATGCCGCCACCTGACGCGAATCGACAGCTTTCCGCCGAAGAGAAAGACGTTCTTCGCAAGTGGATCGAACAAGGCGCGAACTATCAAGACCACTGGGCGTTCGAACCGATCGCGCGACCGAATATTCCTGTCGTAGAATCGGCGCCCGCAAACTGGCAATCGAATCCGATCGACAAGTTTTTGGCTGCTGCAATTCAGTCACAGAAGCTAACGCCTCAGCCCGAAGCCGACAAATCGACGCTGATTCGCCGCGTCGCGTTTACGTTGACCGGTTTGCCGCCAACCACCGGCGAGATCGATGCTTACCTGCTCGATCAGTCGCCGAATGCGTACGAGAACATGGTCGATCGCTACTTGAATGCACCTCAGCACGGTGAAGAGATGGCTCGGCATTGGCTTGACGTTGCACGTTACGGCGACACGCACGGTTTGCACTTGGATAACGTCCGCGCCATTTGGGGCTACCGAGATTGGGTCGTCAACGCATTTAATACAAACAAGTCATTCAAAGACTTTACCATTGAACAGATCGCAGGCGACTTGATACCCAACGCAACCAAAGACCAACGAGTTGCGACCGGTTTCAATCGCTGCAATGTGACCACGGGTGAAGGCGGCGCGCTGGTTGAAGAGTTTCTTTATCGCTACGCAGTGGAGCGAGCTAGCACCACTGTGCAAGCTTGGATGGGCCTGACTGCGGGTTGTGCAGTGTGTCATGACCACAAGTACGACCCACTGTCGGCGAAGGAATTTTACTCGCTCTACTCTTTCTACTACAGCAACTCGGATCCAGCGATGGATGGCAACGCAATCGATACGCCGCCCGTCGTGTCGCTGGCTAGTCCCGAGCAAGATGCAGAGGTCGCAAAACTGCGCGAGCTGCAAGCGGCAGCGGACAAAGTTCTGCAGCAAGCTGCCGATACCGCTACGTCGAAGTGGGATGACTTTGCGAGCCTCGCTACCAAAACGGATGCAGCCGCCAAACGCGTTCACGATGTATGGTTGGATGACGACTTGCCTGTTGGCGCGTCACAGCGGAACACGTCGCGCAATGCTGAGGTTTGGTCGACTGCCGAGCAGTTGCCCATCCCGGTTGGCACACGAGCGCTGCGTCAAGAGTTCGGTGACTTCTATCAGCAAACCGTTGACGGCGGTTTAGTTCCTCGTTGCGTACCTCAGCAACCGGAGTTGGAGATTTGGCTACGAATCGATCAGCGACACCCGCCACGTGCTGCAATGATTGAGCTGAATACGTCAGCGGGTCAACGTCGCTTCGCCCTGGGCGATACAAGTGCATTGGGTCGAGGTAAGTTCAATTCAGCGAATCAAGTTCATCTCGGCGACTTGCCTAAACCTGGTGAGTGGACCAAGATCGTCATCCCACCAGAGCGACTGAATCTTGAACCCGGCAAGACTGTCGATTCGTTCGTGCTCGCTCAGTTCGGCGGAATCTGCTGGTGGGATGGCTTGGCAATCAACGGCAGCGAAGCAGCGGCCGAAGACCCTCGCGCATCGCTTGACGCATGGTGGGCATATGCCAAAGGAAAATCAATTCCTGGCGTTCCCAAAGAAGTTGCCGATGTACTCAAAGAAGGCAAACGCGAGGGACTCAGTGAAGGCACCGATTTCCAAGTGCGCAGTCAGTTCGTCAAACACATCGCCCGCATGGCAACCGCTGAAGTGCAGCAAGCGCGCGCGACTTGGCAACGCCTCTCAACGGAACTCGTGACACTGCAAGACTCGATTCCAGTTTCACTTGTCTATGGCGAACTGGACAAACCACGCGAAGCCTTCGTTATGGAGCGCGGGCAATATGACCAGCCTGGCGAAGCGGTTCAACCTGGAACTCCAGCTTGCTTACCACCCCTGCAAGTCGCTGCCGGAGCGCGTGCGACACGTTTGGATCTAGCGAATTGGTTGGTCAGCAACGAACATCCGCTGACCGCGCGCGTTGCAGTCAATCGATTCTGGCAGCAGATCTTCGGTACTGGTCTTGTAAAGACCAGCGATGACTTTGGTACTCAAGGAACGCCACCAACGCACCCCGAGTTGCTCGATTGGTTGGCGAGCGACTTCCGCGATTCGGGCTGGGATGTGAGGGGCTTGATTCGCATGCTAGTTACAACCGCTGCCTTTAAACAGCAGTCGCGCTTCGACGCTGACAACTTGGCCGCCGACCCAGCCAATCGTTACCTCGCACGCGGACCGCGAGTGCGATTGGACGCTGAGCAGATTCGCGACGCCGCGCTAGCTGCTAGCGGCCTGCTGAACAAACGCATGGGAGGCCCGGGGTTCAACGGTTATCAGCCGCCGAATATTTGGGAGCCGCTAGGTTACGGTGACAGCAACACGAGGTACTATCTCGAGAGCGCTGGGTCGGACCTTTATCGCCGCAGTTTATACGGCTTTATCAAACGCACGGCGCCACCGCCGTTCATGACCAATTTCGACGCACCGAATCGTGAAACGTTTTGCCCAGTTCGCGAACGCAGCAACACTCCGCTTCAAGCACTCCAATTGATGAACGACGTGCAACATATTGAAGCAGCTCGCGCACTCGGTGAGAGCATCCTCTCTGAATCGGCGTCCGACCCCAGCTCGCGAATCAGAACGATGTTTCGATTGGTAACAGCGCGCCTGCCGGACGAAGTGGAGCTGCAACAACTCTCCGAGAGGCTCAATGGATTCGTGCAACGTTTCCAATCGGATCGCGAAGGGGCTGAGAAGTTGATTCGTTTTGGGCAAAGCGAACCGAGTCCGACGTTGGATGCAACTGAGTTGGCTGCCTACACGCTGCTGGCCAATCTGATTCTAAACTTAGATGAAGCTGTCACACGCAATTAGCTGCAGATTCGATCAACTATTGACCGCTCTGTCGACGTTTTAGCTCGTTGGCAGAAATTTTCCGCGGGCCTTTGCCTGCGGTTTTTTCGTACGTCCCATCACCCGCTTTGACGTACTTTGTGAAACCTTTGTCGCTGAGATTCTTGTCGCTTAACCTCGCTTTGCTTTTCGAGTCAGACCACGTTCCGGAAATCGAAGGCACGGACAAGACGCGTCGTACCGGTTGCCCCGTTTCAGGATGATGTGTCAGCGGAGGATCGTTCAGCCCCTGCAAAATTTCGAAAGTCTCACCGTCTTGATTATCCTCGCGCAAGATTTCGTAAACATAAATTGGCATCAGTGGCCTCGGCTGCGATTCTGAACGATCGAAACAGAAAGGATGGTCTCCTTTCGCCCACGAAAATGCGTTATCAGTCTCACACTGTGTAAGGCGAGGGACGGCTAGTAGTCGCCAGGAATGTCGCCGCGATCTCTGGTCAGCAATGCAATAAACGTCGCACCATTGATCGATTGCGAAAGGAACTGCACTGACCCGTCCGCGAACAAAAACTGTGCGCCGCCATTGTGAAACGAGTACAGTTCCGAGTCGTTTGTGCAGTTCATGAAGCAGGTGCCATTGGTGACCAGTGTCGTATTGCCGCTACCACTTGTATCGTTCTGCAAGCCTTGCGAGTTGGCGCCGTCGATGCTAAAACCGCCGTTAATATCTGCCCACCCCCAGCCATCAGCCACATAAGGAGTTCCAACAGCTATATTGCCTGGTCTAGGGTTGGTCGCCTTCTTACCAGACACATACATGCCAGGGCGGCCAGCACCTTCCGCAACGATGATAGTGTTGGAAAGACCGTCGGTGATGGCAGCGAACTTCACGCCCGCAGGACCGCGTCCCATCGCGCCAAGCACCTCTCTTGTCCCAAGACTTGGCAAATTAGAAACGATAAAGGCGGCATTTCGAACTGCATTGATCGATCCGTAATCGGAGTAACCCCAGATGGGGCGAGCGGTTGTACGGGTGCTGTTTGTTACCGCCGAGTAAAGCGATTGCGTGGGATACTCACGATCTGATGGGGCCGAAGGACAAGTCATGGTTGGAAGCTTAACTGTCGTCAACGGATCGTTGACCGCAGCGTACCAAGGCATGCCGTGTTGATAGGCTGAGTAAACGTTGTTCTGCTCGAGGTACGGCAGAATCATGGAAACCCAAGACTGCTGAAAAATTACCGGACTTGTAACACTGATGCGACTTGGCGGGATAACTCTGTGAGCACTCTCGTAATTGTGAAGCGCCAATCCAAGCTGCCTGATGTTGTTGCTGCATGACATTCGCCGAGCCGCTTCACGAGCCGCTTGAACCGCTGGCAGGAGCAGCCCAACTAGGATGCCGATGATCGCAATTACGACCAGCAGCTCGACCAGCGTGAAACCCTTTCGAACTCGTATGAACTTCACGCCAACGGTAAGACAGGAGTTCGCCAACATATTCACTCTTTTCATCGTTTTAGGATACGCTTCGCCCTGAACACACAACCACCAGTGTGAGAAGATACGCTAGCTGCATTAAGCTCGCGTTAATTTAAAAGGAATTTTTAGTTAAGGCGCCGAGAGTAAAGCTACCGCGTTGCTTGATTACTACGCTCGCTGTGAGAAATGGTATTTTGTACTGCCCGCGACGTAGCTGCGAGGGGTTTTTATTGCTCGCAATGACAGAAATTAGATCGATGGTTTGCCAAGACTTCGTCCGAAGCATTGACTTGGGTGAATGGTAGGGTAATCTGAACCGCGACAGAATATTATTGACAGAAACACCGTTCGCGAACTCGGTCAACGTTAGTTCAAAACGATGACGAGTCTGCGTGGATTAAGCTGTGACAAGCTGGATTTTTGTGAGTGCCTATTCTGGATTCAGTTGAAAGGAGAGGGCTGCATTTTGCACCCAGCCGAATAGTTTTTGGCAATAGGATGGTTTCGGTAAGCGGCTGACTCGGGAGGAACTCAATGCCTGCATCAGAAGTTGGTGGTTCGGTTGCAGAAAATGCGATTACGGATCAAGAGTACTGGCGCCGCGTTCGTAAATTAGCGCATGACCTTCGTTCGCCGCTTTCTGTGATCTGTACCGGCTTGCAAGCCATGGAATCGGTCCGCACAGACGAAGAGACGTTTACGATGTTGCGCGAGATGATGCAAGCAGCCGGAACGGAATTGAAAGACTTGATCGAAACCCTCGCTCCGTCTTGCGCCAGTTCAGATAGTGCTCCACCCTCGGATTATCCACCACCCCGATAATATCCGCTTCGTTAACAGCCAACGCGGAGCCAACTGCAGAATCAATTTCGCTTGATTCGGGGCAACTTCTCGATCTGAACCAATGGCAAGGTTTTGATAACTTGTGGAGCTGAGTTGCTCGGGCAATTGCCGCACGAGGTCTTTTCAGGCGCACTGGCGAACGTAACGATACGCCTTGCGAGCACCAGCAATGCTGCTGCGACCGCAACCAACGCACAACCAGTTTGCCAATCAAACGACATTGCCAAGCTCCGCGATCAACTCCACAACCAAGTTCCCACATTATACGTGATGAGGCTGCCTACGTAGGCTAAGCCGGTCATGTAGGCAAAAGTGAATATCGGCCAGCGCCACGAGTTGGTTTCACGACGGATAACCATCAGTGTTGCGGCGCACTGAGCACATAACGCGAAGAAAACCATAATGGAGAGCGCCACCGGTAAGGTATAGACAGGGCGACCATCCGGCCATCGCGAGCTGGCAAGCGCATCCTTCAAGCCCATGTCCTCTTCGTCGACTTCACCGCCCAATGAGTAAATGGTGCCGAGAGTCGCGATAATCACTTCGCGAGCCGGAAATGAAGC
>JBGSJB010000099.1:0-30084 GCA_041742175.1 Pirellulaceae bacterium | reverse complement strand
CTTCCATCCCAGCGCTGCCGGTACCTGATATCGCTAGCGTCATTTCGTTTTGCGTCTGAAAGACCTGACGCAGCATCTGCCGGGTCTCGTCCATGATCACCAAGTACTCGGGATCGAGATGCCCGAGAGTCGGCGCCGCCAGCGCACGCAGCACGCGCGAAGATACATCGCTTGGCCCTGGGCCCATAAGAACACGTTCAGTTGGATTTAAGGATCCAAAGAGCGAAGTCATCGGTGAAGCATTCCTAGATTGAGAGGTGACTGTTTGAGAGTTAGCTTTCGCGGACGCAAAGTTCGACGCGGCTTCCGTCATCGGAGAATCAAAAACAACTGGCTGCGAAGATTAACTACGCAACCAGCGATTTTATGTTGAGTTGTAATCAATGCGTTGAACGAATTACGGCTTGAAAACCAGTTCCGCCATCATGCCGACTTCGTCATTGATCTTGCCTTTGCCGTAGTTCATGCCCCACTTGGTGCGATCGATTTTGAAGTCAGCGTTAATCTGAATCTTTTCATCGGACGAAGCTACTTTAGCAGGAACTACGATCTCTTCGGTC
Source organism: Pirellulaceae bacterium (assembly GCA_041742175.1). GTDB lineage: Bacteria > Planctomycetota > Planctomycetia > Pirellulales > Pirellulaceae > Aureliella. The sequence goes on along the minus strand of JBGSJB010000099.1, from coordinate 29,524 downwards.
TTACCGAGCATCGTGAGTTTGCCATGAAATTTGATCTCGGTGTCGCTGACTTTCTCGATCTTGGTCGATTCGAAAGTGGCAGTTGGGTACTTCTTGACATCAAAGAAGTCAGCGTTCTTTAGGTGCCCAGTCAGTTTTTCGTCGTCGGACCACAGCGATTCGGTGTCGATGACAATCTTCAAGCTGCTCTTGCTCATGTCCTCATGATCAGCCAGTGCGTCGACCTTGAATTTCTTAAAGCCACCTTTGTGCTCGCCTTCCGGTTTCTTGCCGACGAAGGTTATCTTGGACTTGTCTTCGATCAGTGTCAGTTTATCTGCGGCTGCGGCAGTAAACGGCGATACGAGTGCGAGAGCTAACGAAGCGATTGCAAAGCGTGCGATCATCTTTTTCACCTTGTAAAACATGAGACTTTGAAAGTGCAATTCCCAGCGCGCCGAGGTTGGGGCGAAGTTCGTTGAACTGCAACGCAAATCGAGGCACTGGATTGTACTAGAATTCTAATCCTCCGTGTCGGCCGGTCCTTTGTGCCGGCAGGCAACGCATATCCTCCCACCTTTCCCAATTTGCGAGCGAACGATGAGTCGTCCTAGCAGTCCTCGAATCAGTGCTTTTCCCAAGTGTTACCTCGATGTCATCACGCCGACTGGCAGCATGACTGTGTTCGATTGGATTGAACAAGCAAAGTCGTTGGATGCTGATGGACTCGAGATGTATGAAGGTTTCTTTATAAACCTCGAGCCAACTTACATTGACGAGATCGGTTCAGCGATTCGCGCGGTGGGCTTTGAAATGCCTATGCTTTGCTGTTCACCTGATTTCACACATCCGAAAGCTGAGAATCGAGCGCGGGCCATCGAGTATCAACTCGAAATGATCCAAGTCGCGCATCGGCTCGGCGGCGAAGGAGTTGTGTGCCGAGTTCTCAGCGGCCAACGCTGGCCAGAAGTCACGCGAGCTCAGGGACTTGAGTATGCCAGCGAAGGTATCAAAGCTTGCCTGCCTTTGGCGAAGGACCTAAACGTGATCTTGGGTTTGGAGAATCACTACAAGGATGGAAATTGGTTGTACCCTGAGTTCGCTCAGAAGAAAGATGTGTTCGTCGACTTGCTTCGCCTGATCCCAGAATCAGATCACTTTGGAGTGCAATACGACCCGAGCAACGCAGTTGTTGCCGGAGACGATCCGGTCGAATTGCTGCACGAGATTGTACACCGCGTGGTCAGTATGCATGCTAGCGATCGCTACTTGGCGGAAGGCTCGACCCTTGAGGATCTCAAGGCGGCGGAAGGTACGGCGGGATACACTTCGATTTTGAAACATGGTGTGACTGGCAAAGGGATCAATGACTACCAAGCGATTTTTGGGATCTTGCGAGAAGCGAACTACTGCGGCTGGATCAGCATCGAGGACGGGATGAACGGTATGGATGAGATGGCTGAGTCGCTCGCATTTTTGCGGAGAAATATCGCCGAATTTTGGGAGGCATAGAGGGACTCGCAGGCAATGCTGCTATTGCGACAATCTTGAAACAACTGGCTCTCATCCCGAGAATTGTCAAACTTTGACGATTATTCTGACGATAGCGATTGATGTAGGTCTGACATTGATTAGGCGAGCAGTGTTCACTACTTTGAGCAATCGCTGACCGCAGTACCACAACTCCACGGAAGGAAAAAGTGGTGGCAGAATCCAATCCCGATGCTCTGAGCGCAGATTCCTCCACGCTGATTAAACAATCGGTCTGGTGCGGAGCGGTTTGCGCGCTGGCTGTCGTGCTGACATCGTTGAACATGTATCCGCCTGTCAATGTGCAGTACAGAGTCAATGCAAGAGTTGTCGTGTCCCAACCGCGACTCGAACAACTCAAGGCTGTGCTTGAGCGCGATCGCAAAGTCATTGCATCTGGTCGACTGCGCTACGTCCAACTGTACAAACTCAATCTGCTTGATGAAGTCAAGAATGATGGTCTGCTGCTCGTTGAGCTCGAGTCGCTATGGACTGGGCGGGCATCCGCGACGCACATCGAAGCTTGGCTGTCGACGGTCACCAAGTCGGATCCTCGCAAGTTAGTGAACTCTGCCGAAGCTCGCGAAGAACGTTATGCGCGTTGGCAAGCGGAGACAGCGAAACACTATCTCAAATATCACCAATACGTTTGTGCAGCCACTAGAACCAGCCCCGCTGCGAACGCGAGTCTCGCAAGTTCATCGAGCGGCGACGCGAACAATGGAAAAGTTCCCGCAAAGTTCGCTACCCTATCGGGCGGCGACGCACCCGTAGCTGCTACTCCAGTTTCCGGCCAGCTCGAGTTCGCTGATCCGGTCGTCACTGAAAAGAAACTGACTGAATCGGTCAAGCAAGCGGAAGCCGTTGCCGGTAAGGCGAAACAATCGTTTTCGAAAGCACTCGAACGACACGCAGGCGCAATTGAACTGGTTGGAACCCCGCGCGTGCGATCAAAGACCAGCCGCATTCCAACTTGGATGTCGGCCAGTGTGGTGATACTTGCGATGGCCGCGGGTGCAATCGCAAGTCTGTTGCAATATCGTGCTCATTCGGGCGGAGCCTATGATCCTGAATTTGTTGCCAAGCAATTGGCGATCGATGGTTTACCAGTAGTAGCCGCGCTGCAGCTAGCACCGCTCGGTCCTGGAACAGCTTCGCGTTCGAACGGCTTCGTGACAGCCATAAAGAACGCCGCTGGTCTACACCTTCGCAATCTCGGTGAAGGCTTGTTGACGATTTGGTGCGTCACAATTACTTGTCGCATCTTATTTGATCCGCTGTGGAGAACTGTCGCAATTGAAAGCCCATTGGCCGCATTTGGGCGGCTTGTGACCGGCATGCCATAGCGATCTTTCCAGCAATTTGTTGCGCCCCAATCCTTGTAAGTCTTAAGTGGTTGCCATGTACGAAGCTTTACTACAGTCTGCTGACCGTCCGTTTCGAGCCACACCCGATACGAAGTTTTACTTTCCAGCCGATAGTATCGAGCAAGCTCGACAAACCGTTGTGCGCGCCGTTCTTCGCGCCGAAGGTCCTTGCTTGGTCTTGGGTGGTGCTGGCTTGGGTAAAACGATGGTTGGCCAAGTCATCGCAGACGACGTGTACGGGCGTTTTGATATTGTCAAACTTCACGCATCTGGACTGTGCAGTCGCCGAGCACTGCTGCAAAGTATTTTGTTCGAGCTTCAATTGCCTTTCCGAGCGCTTTCGGAAGGTGAGCTGCGGATGTCGATCATGGATCGTTTGTCGCCCTCGCCAGAGACCGCGCCGAGCGGCATTCTGCTACTGGTCGACGAAGCTCACACACTGTCGCCTAAGTTGCTTGAAGAGCTGCGCCTGATCACCAATTTCGCTCGCAATGGACAGCCCCGAGCTCGTTTAGTTCTAATCGGCAACATGCGTTTAGAAGATACGTTTGCCAATCCGCAACTCGACTCGTTCAATCAACGGCTCGCCGCGCGCTGTTATTTGCAACCGCTGACGCGCGATCAAACAATGGACTTTCTGCGACACCAATTGCGTTGTGTCCAGATTGAGCCAGCCACGATCATAACGAACGATGCGCTGCGAACACTTTACTCAGCCAGCGAAGGTGTTCCGCGCTTGATCAATCAAGTTATGGACCACGCGCTGGTGCTCGCCATCACCGCTGGTCAGTGCCCCATCTCCGCTGCTTTGATCGAAGAAGCTTGGTCGGATCTGCAACAATTGCCTGCACCTTGGCATACCAGCAACGCGCCCGAGAAGCCGCAATCAGCACCACATGCTGAGATTGAGTTTGGTGAGTTGAGTGATGAGGATGAAGAGACCTTCGTCGAATCCATGGATGTTGAGGCATTGCCGGCAAAGCCAACTGCTTCACGCGAGAGTGCTCACGCGAACTTCACTGCGGATACGATCTCGATAACAACAGCGCGCATCGAATATCCGACGCTCGAGAATGCGGCAGATGAAGATGAGGACTTGGAGGGAATGAATTCCGAAGAGCTGAACTCCGAGGAACTCGACGAGTACTCATTGCAAAATCTTGATGCACATCCAATCGACGTCATTTCGAAATCGCCTAAGCAGAATTTCTTCGCTGCTTTCGCGCCGGTTGCCATCAATGTGACTGATGTGATCGAAGAAGAGGACACTTCGGCGGAGCTCAAGATCGCTGAACCGACCGTCGCGAATCTCAGATCGCCGCAGAACCCACCAACCGCAGAACGCGTTGTGTTTGACGCCAGCAAAGCGTTCGGATTCAATCGTCATCAGGCAAGCTACCCCCGCGGCACGCAACCCGTCGCTCAGTCCGCGCCGCTGATCGAACCTTTCGTCGGCCCAGTTACTGGCGGCCCAGTTACTGGCGGCCCAGTTACTAGCGGCCCAGTTAGCAACTCACTTACTGGAGCGAAAGCGCAATCCGCTGCGCAGTCGACTGGAAATGCCGCGGTTTTAGATTATGCAGCGCTAAACGATAGTGAGTCGAACTCAGTCGATTCCGCCAGCCCGCTCGCTGCTAGCTTCTTCAACGCACATGCTTCCGACTACGACCTGATTGAGTTTGAACGTTCGACGGACGAGATCCTTGCTCAGAAAGCGGCGAGCGACAACGTTTGGGAAAATGATCCACCGATCGCCGATTCGCATCGAATCCCCCAAACTGTTCGCAATCCGGGTTCCGAAGCGCGACCAGATCTCTTTGGCGAAGACTTCGAAGAAGAGATTGCGATTTCGAACAAAGGTGGCGTTGGGAAAGATCGCCGCATCTTCGAGCCGAAACCGCTGGAGGTTGCTGCCGCGATGCCACTAGCGGCTCGTCATGCGGCCGCAGAAGAACAGTTTGCAGCGATGGAAAGTCAGCGACTCGAAGTCGAAGCGACATTGTCGTACGAAGATGCGATGCAAGCCAAGAAGTACGCTGCCAACAAGTCTGGTGCTGCGAATCATGAGAGCATCGTGGCAAGCTGGACTGTGGATGTCTCAGCGACCGAGGCGGAACGCGAGTTCGCGCTGCACAGCGAGATCGAGGACCTAGTTTCACAACTGAACTTCTCTGCGTTCGCCGTCGAACCGTACAGCGTGGAACAGATCGAAGTCGAGTACCAGCGCGACGCAGCGCCATCCAAACGCGAACGGGACGACCGGTTGAAAAGCACTGAACGGGAAACGATCTATACCTTGCACACCGCTGCGGACGCTGAATCACAAGATTCGATTCACAGCAACCTTTCGCTCGACGATGATCGCGATCTGTTGATCATCGAAGAGGAATTGCCGGTCAGCAATCGAATGACTACCGAACAGTTGGGAACGCCCATCGTGAAGTCTGCAAATTACAGCCAACTGTTCGCCAAACTCAGGCACTAGATTTTTGTTTAGGTGGATTGCTAATGGTCCATCAGCCGAGGGCGTTAGCCCCGGTTGGCGACATTGCCGAGGTTAGACAATTTATAAAAAGTTCGATGCAATTATTAGTAAGGATGACTGGATGGCGAGCGAGCTGAATGCAACCGGATGGGGCAGCGAAGTGGCTGCTGCAGCACAGAACGCTACAACTTACTCGATCGGTTTAACAAGTGGCAGTCGCTTCGCGAACGATCGACGCGCGATTGAACGCTTGCTGAAAAGCGCTGCAACGGAACTACTCAATGCAACCGGGGCTTCAACCTTGTTGCTGCGGCTCGATCCGCAAGCCCCTGACTCTGGTGCGCCCACAACTCGCACTGCCGCACCTGTCGCTACCAAATCGCCGCTCGGACCTTGGTATGAAATTAGCCTGCCGATGCCGGGCACGAAATCCGCACCGTGGGTTTTGGAACATATTCCACACTGGTTGCCGCAATGGAAACTTCGGCATCGACTAGTTGCGATTGATTTAGGCCCAATGCAATTGACGCCCAGCCGAATGATCGGTCGATTGTGTGATGTTTGCTACGTGATGCTCGGCCCAGAGACGTGTGCCAGCCACGATTGGATCATGCAACAAATTGAGCTGCATAGCCGTAGTGGATCGAACATCACGGGCTCGATCGTTGCCTCGTCTGCAGCCGCTTAGTCGACTTTAAGAGTTGAGCGAATCGCGCGACTTGAAGAACGATAGTCGGTCGTCTACCGACTGAATTTCATCCACTGGCGGTGCGACGCGATGGGCAAGGTTCAGCATGAGCGCCGCTGCCACGCCCGCGACGAATCCGCCGATATGCGCGAACCATGCCACGCCACCGGATTGTCCGCTACTGGCCGCTGATGCACCTTGAAGAAACTGTATCAAGAACCAGACTCCCAAAAACGCCGGAGCTGGAACGACGATCATCGGAAACGCAAACATCATCGGAATCACCGCAGTAACGCGTGCGGCTGGATAAAGCAGCATGTAAGCGCCCATCACACCCGCAATGGCTCCACTGGCACCGATCGTTGGAATCGGCGACTGCATATCCGAGAAAAGATGCGTCAAGCCTGCCACAATACCAGCGGCGATATACAAAATCGCATACATCAAGTGCCCTAGCCGATCTTCGACGTTATCACCAAAGATATGCAGGAACCACATGTTGCCGAAAAAGTGCATCAAACCACCGTGCAGAAACATGCATGTGAGCACCGTCAACCAATTCGGAATCGCCGCTGGCAGAACTTCGCGCGTGCCAGTTACCAACCGATCGCCAAACGCCGTCGACTCGATGAACTGCGTTTGAACAGAGATCTCTTTGTTCGGATCGACAAGCCGAGCGGGAACAAGCCCCCACTGCTCGACCAACGCGTTACCTTGCGGACCAGCCAATAATTGCACTCCAAACGCCAACGTACATAACCCAATAACCGTGTAGTTGACCCACGGAAAATTTCGCGGTGGAATGTTGTCATGAATTGGGAACATATTTGCGATCTCTGCTGAACAAGCCGATGCAAATGGTCTTGGTAACAAGCCAAAGTAACACGCCACCGCAGGGGAAGCTAACCCCCGGATCGATACTGCAGCAGTATCGCGCGACTGTTTAACCGCCCAACTCTTGACTGCGAGAAGCGGCTTTTGCAACCGCTTCGATCAACGCACTTCGCAAACCAGCTTGTTCCAGATGACGCAGTGCAGCGATGGTTGTACCGCCAGGACTAGTCACTTGGTCTTTTAGTTGGCCAGGATGAAGTCCCGTTTCAAGCACCATCTTGGCAGCCCCGAGAACTGTCTGAGCGGCTAGTTTGGTTGCCAGTTCGCGCGACAAGCCTTGTGCAACGCCACCATCACTGAGCGCTTCGATCACCAGGAAAATGTACGCAGGACCAGAGCCCGATACGCCTGTTACCGCATGTAACAGTTCATCGGACACGCGAGCACTCGTGCCAACTGAATTCATCAACTGCTCCACCCAAGCAACATCGGCTTCGCTGACGTGCGCATCAGTAGCGATACCCGCCGCGCCGGCTCCCACTTGGCTGGGTGTGTTCGGCATCACTCGAACAATCCGCTTGGTTCCAAACAACTGCTGCAACTGTGGCAGCGAAATACCTGCGGCGATAGAAACCAGCAGATGTCGCGCTTCGATTTTGCTGGCCAGCCCACCGCCGATGACTTTCAGCACCTGCGGCTTCACGGCCAACACGACTCGATCGCAAGCTGCCAGTACTTCGACGCCGTCGTTGCACAACTGGACAGCACCAAGTGCATCTTGAAACAGTTGCTTTTGCTGAGCGTTTGGCTCCGCGATCATCAACTGCTCAGGCTTAACCAATCCAGCTCGCAATGCGCCACTCGCGAGTGCCTTAGCCATCTGCCCGCCACCGATAAACCCAATGCGATCCGTTGTTTTCATCTAATTCCGCTTTAGGCGCTGTTTGAAAAGAGGTTGAATTGGATAGAGCTAAGATAGAATACCGATACGCAGTGCATATCACCGCCAACGCGCCAGTTCCAGAGGCAATTTTTAGGCTCTGCAGCAGCGCTTGACTAGACCCGGTTGACTTCGGATGTTGTGCGCCCTAAGAAATGTCCCACACGGTTTATCTTATTCTTACACCTACCGACCAGAACTTTGAACCGAAAGGACTCACGTGACGTCGACAAATAGCTACTTGCGGCCATTCGGAACGCCGTGCGCGTTAGCCTGCATCTGGCTCTCTTTTTTTGCTCCATGCGTGTTGGATGCGCAAGAGCCTTCAGCCGCATCTGTCGCGTTCACTACTCAAGACGAAGTTGTGCTTGATGCTCTCAAACTTGTTCAAGCCGGTAAGTTTGCATCCGCTGAAGAGTTACTCTCTCATGAAAATTCCGACGCCGATGCAGAAGCCCGGCAGGCGCGACTGGAGCTTGTTGACATCTTGCGTCGAATCCGCTTCGAATACTCGCTCGATGCCGCTGGCTTGCTGGTTAAAGTGAAGAAGTCCGTACCGGATGCGAGTATCGAAGAAGTTGAACGTTGGGCGATCGACAGTCGCGCTCGCTTTCGCATGATCGACGGAAAGAAGTATTTCTTCAGAAGAGAACCACAGAATATCTTCTTATTCTGCAAAGAAGCCATCGACCGACGTTCCCGCTTAAGTAGCGCACCGCCTGCTGCGAGCTGGCGACTGACGGATCACCTTGCCGACGTGCTGGCTGAATCGGAACGAAGCGGTAGCTCGGATGTATTGCCTGTAAAGCATCGCTTCAGCCATGCGATCACTATTCGCGGTGATCATCCGAAGATCAAGAGCGGATCGACGGTCCGCGTTTGGATGCCCTTCGCGCAAGAGTATCGTCAACAACGCGATGTGAAACTCGTTTATGCGTCACCCGAGCCGAAATTGCTGGCTCCCACTGCAATCGATGGCGACCCAGTCACGGGAGCTCCACAACGTACTCTCTATTTTGAAGTAGTTGTCGAGGATCCCTCCAAGCCGCTCGTGTTCCAAGAAGTTTTCGAATATACGTCATTTGCTTACTGTCCCAAATTAGACTCAGGGCTTGTGCAGCCACTGCCTAATGATTGGGGAGATAGTTGTCTCACGGAACGCCGGCCGCACATCGTCTTTACACCAGAGATTCGCAACGAAGTCGCATCCATCGTTGGCGATGAGGCCAATCCGTTGATCAAAGCTCAACGTATTTTTCGGTGGGTCAGTGCCAACATACCTTGGAACGCAGAGGACGAGTACTGCACCATTCCTTCGTTTGCGATCAAGGCGTACGCAGACCGTCGCGGCGATTGCGGCGTTCAAAACACACTGTTCATTACGATGTGTCGCATTGCAGGAATTCCTGCGCGTTGGCAAAGTGGATTTGAAACGAAACCTGGCCAATGGGGAATGCATGATTGGGCGGAGATTTACATTGCACCTTGGGGATGGTTGCCCGCAGATGCGTCGTATGGGGTTCAGAAATCCGACGACCCGAGAGTGGCGAGTTTTTATTGTGGACACCAAGACAGCTATCGCTTGATCGTGAATCTGGATTGGGGGCGCGATCTCTTTCCAACGAAGAGTTCGTTGAGATCGGAACCCGCCGATTTTCAACGAGGTGAAGTCGAGGTGGACGGACAAAACCTCTATTTCGACGAGTGGGAATCGAAATCTGAAGTCGTGCGGTAAAGATCCAAATCGCTTTTGATGCCGCTGGACGTCTGCGTGCGCGAGTTTAGTTGCATGCGAGTTATGCGCTTGGATCGACAGCGGTGCTCAGGGCAAGAACAGCGGTTTCACCATTTGATTGTTGAGCGTCTGCCACTCGAGTACAAGCTGCTGAAGCCGTGTCGGTTGACTGGCAGCCAGATCTGTGGATTCCTGTCGATCCGACGCAAGATCATAAAGCTGCCAAGTTGGGTCAGAATCTCCACCAGTCATCCGGACGATCTTCCAGTCACCGTGCCTAAGCGCAGTGTTCGTACCGACTCGCCAGAACAAAGTCTTGTGAGGCAGATCGGAATCGGCTTCATTAAGAAATGGTAGTAGATCGACGCCATCCAGCGGTCTATTCAGTGGCAGCGGAATGCCAGCTGCCGCACAGACGGTCGGAAAAACATCCAGCGAAATGATTGGCTTGTCGTAGATTAGTGATGAAGGAATTCGACTGGGATAGCTCATTACAAACGGCACGCGAATTCCACCTTCGTAGAGCGATCCTTTGCCGCCTTTCAATGGCAAGTTGCTGCTAGTCAGTTCACGGTTTGGGCCGCCGTTGTCGCTTAGAAGGACGACCAAAGTGTTATCAGTGAGCTGGTTTTCTCGCAAAGCGGCCAGGATCTCACCAACGCTGTCATCCAAGTTAGACAACATGGCGGCAAAGATTCGTCGCTGAACGTCCTGGATGTGTGCGAACTTTTCCATATACGCATCAGCCGCCTGCATCGGACTATGCACCGCGTTGTAGGCTACTGTCAGAAAGAACGGGCGCTCGGCTGTACGATGAATGAAGCTGGTCGCCTCCCGCGTGATAGCATCGGTCAAGTACGATCGTTCATCCACGGGCTGACTACCGCGCAGGATTGGATTGTTGGCATCGTAGTCGGGCTCACCGTGATTCATGTGAGTTGAAAGAATGAGGCGGCCATCGCGGCTGGTCCAGCGACCTTTTGCTCCACCAGGTAAGGCTCGGCGGCGTAACCATGTTGTGACGCCATCATACGGAGGCGGTACGAAGTAATGACCTTCGTGCAAAAAACCGAAAAACTCATCAAAGCCGCGACGCTGTGGATGAAAGTTTGCAGTGCCTCCCAAATGCCACTTGCCTATCAGTGCCGTAGCGTAACCCGCATTCTGCAAGTGCTCAGCCAACGTCACTTCCGATGCGGGTAGACCGATTTCCGGATCTTCATTTCTCGCGCCAATTGGATTGAATTCGTAACCGAAACGAGTCTGATAACGCCCCGTGATCAGGCCAGCTCGTGAGGCACTGCAAAATGCGGCGGTGACGTAACCACTGGTAAATCGCACTCCGCTTGCGGCCATGGAATCAATGTGCGGCGTCGGAATCTCAGCGTTGCCCTGACAACCCGTTTCACCGTAGCCAAGATCATCCGCAATCAACAGAACGATGTTGGGTTGCCGAATCTGACCAATCGCAGGGCTGCAAGTCACAACCGTCAACGCCACTACGCTCAGAAACAGTCGATCAATCATGCAAAGCTCTTTTATTCTGGTGAAGATACCTTGAGTCTCCCTACAGTGGTCCAACCATGTAACCCCAGGTGACTCGCTCGAGGTATCTCTCACTGCAGTTTCTCCATCAATGCCAACTATTTCGAATTCGAAGCAGATTGCCTGCTAACGATTACGAGCCAGTCTTGATCGGCATCCGTGGGCGGTGTTCCAAGCACTGCTTGCGTTCCGCCCATCAATGAAGCGATGCTTCCTTCCTTCAGCGGTCCGCCCTCTCTCGGATTGAACCATTGCACCCGAAATGAACCGTCAGTGTCGCTCAGGTTGAGTTCCGTTGTTTTCCAACTCGGAAGATAAACCAAGTAGAGCTCGCCAGACTTGGCGAAACAGAACTTGGAATTGTCATTGGCAACGTTACCGACGAGTGAATTGCTGTTGACCATTTCGGCAATGGGGAATTTATTCGTCGAGAAGAATTCAATAGCGATTCGGCAGTAGTCCCAACTCTTATCGCGACTGCGGAAATCTTGCAGTTTCAGATCGTTCTCCGGCAGTTGGTAACCGAAGTAATACTCAACGCCCGCGCCTCCAGCCATGAGATTGCCCCACAACGTGAGCTTGCGAATGTCGTGCATCGTGTATGGCTTTGAAGCGACAAATCCCTCTGCCACAGAACCGTTGGGCTTCTTCTCCTGCGCTACACCGTCGTGACCTTTATAACCCGTGTCGGGAGGTACGCCGAGACTCGCTGGATTCTGCTCATCGTTCGCTACGACCCAGGTGCGACCCGCCTCTGACGATGCACGAATCCAATGCAACGTTCGCTGGTGAACTTTGTCCCATGAGTTTTGCAGGGACACGCCGGTTAGCAAAGAGTTGTCTCCCAGCAACGGCTTATACACTAGATCTTGCTGAGGCGGGAACGTATGTACGACAATGTTATGTTGGTAAGGATCGGTATCATGCAAATACTTCACCATATCGCGGATCTCATCGCTGCTTTGAGTGTTTTCTTCGCCAATGTTCCAGTTGAGTGCCAAAGCATGTCCGAAGCGGGCGATGAGTTCGCGACAATATAACTTTCGTTCGATGCCAAGCTTGCCACCATCGAGCGACTCGGGCACGTTCGCAGTCTTACGGTTCGGACCAAGCCGATTGTCGTCCATCTCATTTTCTTGCAACTTGAAATGAAGATAGAGACCGTTGGTCGTGGCATGATCGAAGACAATTCCCCACTGATCTAACTTCGAACAATCGTAGTGGAGCTTTGCATCGCGCTCGACGAATGGCCAGATGTTGTCGCCATCGCCAGCCGCGTTGTAAGTGAGAAACGAGAACGCATTCACTCCTTTGCTCGCTAGGTAATTCAAAGCTCCAATCAATCCCTTGCCTTTGTCACTGCGCCAGGTTGGATCGCCTGACTTCCAATCATCCACATGGGGCTGAAACGACTTGAGCGGCGCTTTGTCCAGTTTGCCGCCGGTGGTATCGTCGAAGTCTACGTACGCCAGCAGTGTCTCGGGCGAATCAGTGCCGGCTTTGAGAAAGTACTGCTTGGAACCGGCGAACTGAAGGTAGCGTTTGCCAACGTACTGCAGCCGTCCATGAGCGCGAAAATCACGACCCACTTTGTCAGTCTCAGCAACTTGGAAGCGACCTATAACTCCATCAAATGGCTTCAGCGACTCGCCACCACCGTTCAAGGCTGCGTGCTCGCCGCGAGTGAACGACACCGTGTAAGTCCAAGCTCCGGCTTTGTCCGGCGAGAGATGAGCTCGCCACTTCGTTCCTGAATGACTTGAACTGTTGGCCGCATTACCATCGGCTGCAAAGTAGCCGGGTACCTTATAGCTCGGCGACCCGGACTCGTGAGTAAACGTTACGTTGAATGCGAGATCCGTAAACGTATTGGGCTCGTTGTCGAGTTCATGCGCGAAAGGACCATCCATTGTGAGAGTCACTTTATGCCATTGTTTCAGTTCACCGCTGATGGACACTTGACCTTTGCCATCAGGTTGACGCGGTTGGACCAGCGGTGGTCCGGCAGGCTTCGCAGCAACGGGAGCGACCGTTAGCAACGTTGCGACGGCTGTTCGCGTTGCCTCATCGGCTGGTACGAACACAACCCGCGCAACGCGTGCGCGACTCCACTCTTGACCATCCGCAGAAGCGATCTGCGAACTGACGAGGACTTTCGAGTCTTTGGCAATAGGGATATTCTTCCAGGTCGAAGTGAACTGAGGACCTTCTTCATAGGTCTTGGAACCAATCGGTGCCGTAAAATCACCCACCTCAGCATTACCAATCTTGAGCTGGAAAGTGGACTGCCCATCTGATTCGCCAACGGTATGCAGAGTAACGTCATACTTGCCGGTTGAATAAGGAAACCACGTATGGGCGCTCGCTTGCTTGTTCTTTTTAGGATCGATTGCGAGCCACTTGCCTTTGTCGAGATAATAGCCGTTCGCGTTCTCCATGAAGTCGGCTGCTGTTAGGTTAAGTGAGTTGTCTTGGGTGAGAACTTCTTGAGTAATGCTTTGCTGAGCGATGGGAGCTGTCGCGGCGACTTCCGGAAAAGCTTCGGGAAGCTTACCTGACTTCACGTTGACTGCCGGGCCCATGCCTTCAGGTTTGAAGCTCTTGTTGCTGGCCAGAACGAACTTGTCCATCTCAAAGCCATCTTCGCGCATCGAGAACATGATCTCATGCTCGCCGGCTTTCTCAATATCAAGAAACAACTGCATCGGCACGCCGCTGTGAACTTCGGGCGTACGCTGCCTGCACTCCCAAGCCCACTTTTGCTTTTGCACGGTTTGCCATCGCTGGCCCGAAGCCGGCCAGTTTCCATCCAGACCGACATGCACTCCGTTGTCTTCGGTGCCGCTGGAGAAAGAGCGGATCCAAACATAGTAACGGCCCGGCGTATGGATGAAAACTTTGTAACTTAGAACCGCGATCAACCCAGCTTTGTCCGTAAAGTTCTCGCCTTGAATCAGTTTCTGGTCGTGATTGGCTCGCGTGTCGGGCAGGATCTCCAAACAGGCCCCCGCGCTAGCTCCAGCAACGTGGACTGGATCGGGATCAGGTTTAATATCCGCTGCACTTTTCGATGAGATGATGTGCCAAGCGCGTTTCTCTGTGAGTGTCTGCTTGCAAAAATGTTCTGCCTCGACGGCTAGTAGCCCGTCTACTTCTTCGAAGATGAGATCGGACCCGGCGATTGGTTGCGTCAAGTCGTTGGCGAAAGTGTTTATGCCCGTCGTCAACGCGATCAGAATTACTAAAGCGGCGGCAAATCGTTTCATAGTAAATGACTCGATGTTTGAGAGGAGGTAGTCGTTGGGGGTTTTAATCTTTAGCGTCGTTGACCAACACTTGGCCCACCGGCGTTTCTGCATGCGGCAGTGAGCGAAGTTGTGTTGGATAAGCGCACGAAAGCTTGTAGACTAACGTGTCCAATTAAAGTTAAAACTGCAGAAGTTACCAGACAAGCGGCGGTTCGCGAGTCCCGCTACATTACAAAATGCTTCAGAGCGTTGCCTTTAGTGGAACCAAGCATTAGACAACAAATGAACCATTCAAGCAAAGTTCTCACCACCACCAGCAAATTTCTAAGTCTTGTGCTTCGGCATCAGCCGGACGTTATTGGCATGCAGCTTGATGCAGAAGGCTGGCTGCATTTTGCTCCGTCATCGGCTCGAGACAGCTGATTTTATTCATGTTCGGCGAAACTACGTCGCGTTGACGATCGCTGCGTCGCTGCACGCGCGTGATGTTGATGTTGTGTTCGGCAACTTCTTCTGCTAATCAACGTTGAAATTTTTTGTGTGGTCGGTCCAAACGCGTTGGCAAAGAATGGCTGATTTAAGGTGGGTGGCATTTACAATCCGATAGCACTCATTGTTCATCCAAGTGACCACAAGCATGGACAGTCCGGCGTGCGTATTCGAATGCTTGCCATTGTTTCAGCATTGCTTGGCTTCGTTTCTCTCGGAGTGTTTTGGAGTGTGCTGTTTGCTGCCCCAACTCGTACCCCTCTACTAATCCTCTCCTGCGATTACTCGTCGCCATGGGATCTAAACGCTTGGCGTGTTGCGAATGTTGGTGCGATCGAGGCGCTTAACCGACGCAACCTAAATGTCAAACAGCTTGGTGATGCGAACGAACTCATTATGGGTCGCTGGGACGAATTCGACGATGCAATTGCTCAGCTTGATTACTTCGCGCCCAAGGAAAAACCGCTGCTCCTGTACGTTAATCTACATGGCCTGGTAGATCCGAATCGCGAGCCCTGCCTGCTACTTAGCGACTCTTCGGTGCTTGACACACAATCCTGGTTGCCGCTGCAGACTTTGATCGATCACATTTCGGAGACGCTTAAAAATGACCGCGATGTCGTTTTGTTTTTGGAAAGTAGTCGCCAGCTAGATCCGCTACCACGTGAAAATGGTGAGAATCTATTTGCTTCGGCAATTGGTAGATTGGTCGATTCAAATGGGGCTAGCGGGCGAGTGAAAAGTCTCTCCGTTTTCTTGTCCTCATTGGCGACGGTACCGTTTACAAATCCAGAGGAGGAGTTTCATGATCCGTTCACCCACTTCCTTTCTCGCGCTTTGGCTGGCGATTGCGATGCTAAGCAAAATGGCGGTAACAACAGTCGATCCGTCGAACTGAACGAAATCGAGCGTTACGTTTTCGAACGGACCCAAGAGCTTGCTCTAACGCAGCAGTCAGTGCCACCATCACCGCGACTATTCACCAACCAGCAGAGCGCCCTAACGGTTTCGTGGGCAATTACCCGGCGAGCACAGAAGACCCTGACAGAGAAAAAATATAAGTCGGGTACGGCGACAGACTCTGTTCAATTGCAAAGCGAAATCGAAACAGCCTGGAGAACCGTTGCGGCACTACATGCAAACGCCCCGTGGCACAATAAACCAGCAGAGTGGATGAAGCTGGTGCGCAATACCGTTGATTTAGAATCTGCTGTATTCGGAGGCAGGGACTCGGTGAAGCGAACCGATCATTGGAAAGATAATATTCAGCGCCTGGCGAACGATCTTCGCCAAGCTTCCACGCCAGAATTCTCTAGATCTCAATCGATACCCATCGATTTGCACATCGCGCAGAATGCACAGGAGGTTTGGTCGCAATTCTCCGAATCACCGTCGTTGCAAACCGCCATGAAACTCACTAATTCGAGTCTACCGGCTGAAGTCGAAGCAGCTCATACCGCTGTACCATTTCTAACTCTCGCGGCCCAACAGATCAATTCGCCGATTTGGCGTACTACGACTCCTCTTCAAAAATATGCGGCTGCGCAAAGTCGATTAGAGAGCATTCGCCAGCAGTGGCTACCTCTTTCTTACCTGAATCTAGTCGCAAGATATGAGAGCGAGTTGAGCAGGCAGAGCCGAAGCATTGCCGACCGTATGTTACTGGGGCAAGTTGAAGACGATTTGATTGCGGATATCGATTCGTTCTCCAATTTAGTTGACATCGTTGATCGTTGGACCTCATGGCTTACAAATTCAATGCGAGCGCATGAGCAAGCGATCTCTGAGATACCGACTTTGTGCATCGCTTGCGATCTTCTTGACTCGCTTTCCTCAGAGCCCACGACCCTACTGTCTGGCCATTTCGAGCAAATCGTCGAGGCGATCATTAATAACATGCTTTTCATTGAAGAAGCATCGTTGTCACCCGTGGATGACCTAACCAGCAAGCTATTTAAAAATCTTACGCAGACCTCAACAACGGCGGAGCGAACCGCGGTTGATGTATCTGCGGAACTATCCACGTTAAGGCGGAAACTGTCACATCGATGGCGCGAGTTGTTCCAGTCGCAGTCATGCGAAGACACGAGAAAAGTGCTAGCGCTTGAGTGGCTGTTGCGATCGGGATTCCTCCCGACCGAAGGAGAACCGCTTGAGAAGGCGGTTCAGTTGCGAATTGGTACTCGCAAGTTTCTTGCGCATATCGGACATCGCGAGACGAAGGCGAACCAATCCTCCTTAGATCCATCGCCATCATCGACTCGCTGCCAGGTTGCAGTCGGGAAGTTGATTGCTGCCATTCGTAGCACATCGTTGACATCGCAGGATCACATTGGGAACACGCCATTAAGGCATGCAACCGAAAGCAGGCCGTTTATCACCGCTTTACTCGAAGATGGATTGTTGAGCGATTCTCGCTGTTCACCTGCGCGCGCAGTGCTGCTGGCAAGGTTAACTGCGTCTTTGACATTAGACACACGCTGCGACCAGATGATTGACCAATGGGAATCCATGCAGGCGAAGAAAAGACTGGTGCGCGGATGCCATCGCTTTATGGAAGACTTTTGGCATGAGCCAATGATCGGCTCGCAATCTTACTTTCAAGCTGTCTCGACGAGATTGCTTGCAGATGCAGCGAGCATCGCGAGCGAACATGCATCCCCACAACTGCAACAAGCCATCCTCGCATTGAAGACGAAGAAGGAAGTTGTCGCAAACTTAGCGACGCTAAAAGTATCGTCGATTCCAATTTGGGATGTGGAATCTGATGTTATCGTTAAGTGCGAGATAACTCCGAATAGAAATATTGGCGGACTCCCTCCCGGAATTGCATCACTCAACATCGCGAGCATGCACAGCTCGAAGAATGTGCCGATGTCGTGCTGCACACCTGAAGCGGTCGTGGTTGGACCAACGATGAATCAGCAGACCGTTGAGTTGCAAGTCCCTACCGAACAAGTCCTAGCACAATCCGCTGAGTCATTCGTAGCCAGCGTGCGTTTTCGAGGACATTTGCTTGAACAAGCTTTTGACGTTGTTTCTAATCTGAAAAACATAATAGTCGCAAAGTTTTCTGAAGATGGGCCGGCAAGTATTCTCCTTACGGACCAGCGTTCTAAGCAACGCGCCCGCACGATCGTGCTTGATTGCTCTGCTTCTATGAATGCTCCCAATCCCCTCGAGGGCCCATCACCGGCAGGTCTATCCACTGGGGCGGCTTCTTCCAAATTAACAGCAGCGCGGTTAGCCGTCGCTGAGATACTTGGTCGATGGAAAGGATCCTCCGATCCAGTGGGACTGATGTTATTCGGCCACCGCTTGGCTGTTGGCGATCCTTCCCAAAGTTTGCTTATTCAGCAGCGTTATCACGCAAAGTTTCCTTTTTCGCAATCCATACAGCCCTTCGAAGATGTGGAGACGATTCTTCCGGTTGGTCGCTTTGCGGACGAAGAGTACTCGGCGGTGCTCAATCGCTTGGATCAGTTGTTACCTTGGGGGCAAACGCCGCTTTACTTAGCTATTCACCAGGCCATCGAACAATCAGGCTTGTTAGGCACCGATCAGTCGCTGGACGTCATTGTTATCTCCGATGGAAAGAATTATCAGTTTAACGCGACCACTGACAAGAACGTCTCGCTCGAAGCGGTCATTGAACTCGCCCAGCGCAAACACGTGCGTATTCATGTCATCGGCTTTGGAATTCCTGAATCAGATTTAGCCGAAGCGACAGGCCAATATCATCGATTGGCACACGAGTCTGGCGGGACGGTAACCATGGACGTCGCCAACGCAGCCTCGTTAGTGCGAAAGATTGAGTCCATTGTCGAACCAGAGACTTACACAATTCAATTTCCCTCGGGAGAGAGTTTGTCCGGGGAGTGCGGTCAGCGCCTGAGCGTTACGAGCCATCTAGTAACCAATACTCCCGTCGAGCTGACTTATCGCAATCAACGACAGTTGATCCCCATCAGCCCCCAGTCGGCGATCCAGCTAAATGTAGGATCCGATGAGCAGCTGGTGAGCGCTACCTTCGATGACGAGGGTGAGCCACATCGTGTTCCAATTTTGAACACTGATCGCTCAGCCAGTCCATTCGTGCTGGGAGTTCATCGGCCCCATAGCCGCGACTCGAAACTAATTTGGAATCTGTCTCTGCAGCGAACTGACGGCGCTGTGGCTCAACGTCCGAAGTTCGTTTGGACCGAAGTCACGCCGATCTCAGAACGAGGTGCCACGCTGAATCTATCGAACCAGAGCTACTTCATTCCGGATACGAGTTGGAAAGCGGCCACGCCCATTCCCGTTCTTCAGTTTGAAACGCAGAATTGGCCGACGGACGCCACAAAAGGATCTCTACAATTTTGGTGTACCGACATCGAACCGCAAGTACTGGACGAGATCGAGCTCAATCTTGATCAAGCAATGGTGCTTGCAAAAACTAAGTCGGCGCAAAGCGGAACGTCCATGGGCACTCAAGTTCGCTATCAAGTTTTTGTTGATCAAGATAGCGCTGCGATCGTTCTCTTTGATGATCGCGATGGCTCGAACCTGCACGACATCGCCCCGCTCTTGGAATGCGGCGCCGCTTTGCAGCACATTGAACGTCAGTACAGATTAGCACAACGAATGAGTGTGCATCGCTTTGCGTTTCTACCGACGGGCGAGAGTAACCCGTGGTGGTTATCAGCTCGCGTGGCAAAGTTTCGATTGATCAGTACGGCGGACATCAAGAAAAAGGGATTGCAACTAGCGATGCCGGTAGAGATTCCACTGCTGAAGGAACTCGTGACTCTTCCAAGAACTTTACAACCAATTTTGCAGCGCTAATGCTGGTTGAGCTCGCAATAGTACGATCCGCTATTCCATAGCACAACAGTCCTGACCGAAGTGCTACCATAGCCATCGCAGGTCAATGACAAATCGTGAGTCGAACCAGTCACGATCAAAGCATGTCACACCCGCGGAGAATCCGGCTTCCCAGGTACCTGCATTGGAGTTTGAGAATACGCATCGCATGCCCGGGTATATATCGACGGCAGTAGTACCATTGACGCGTTGTACAGTGCCGTCTTCTAGCGTTCGGGCCCCGAATAGAAATGACGTCGTCGTCACTTCTAAAGTGGGCATCACTGCATATTGATCTGTGTCCTTCCAAACCGTGCTTAGCGCATAACCGCTAGTAAGCAAATCACCGCCAAACCCATCGGAAGCGGCGATTGGCAGTCGGTACTTCAACTCGCTATGAAAATAAGTTGCGTCACTCATCTTATGACGTAGTAGCACTCCCGGCTCAAGCGCGACGTGCCCGGTTCCAAGTCCACGGCTAGGTGAACCGGTTTTCAAGTAGGTCAAAA
Organism: Pirellulaceae bacterium; assembly: GCA_041742175.1. Taxonomy (GTDB): domain Bacteria; phylum Planctomycetota; class Planctomycetia; order Pirellulales; family Pirellulaceae; genus Aureliella. The sequence goes on along the minus strand of JBGSJB010000099.1, from coordinate 9,330 downwards.
ATAGCGTCGAGAGCTTTGTGCATTTGCCGTCATAAACGAGAGCTTTCCCTCCGACCACCATGTCGCCGAAGCCTACGGTGTTACCGTTCTGTTCCGGATTTAATGACCTCATGCTGAGTTCTGTGATCAAGGCTGCTTGTGCGTTCCCCAGTTCACTGCGATACACTGTGTCGATGAGATCTAATCGCGTTTCCGGTCCTGGACCACGGCCCGCTTTCGCCCACACATATTCCAAGCGATCGGGAGCACTCAGGCCGTAATCAGCACGGACCCGGAGCCCCACGTACGGGCTGCTGATAGCAGTGTCTAGAACCATGGGTGCAAACATTACTCGCTCGTAGCCGATGCCAAAATCTGGTCCAGAATGTCTTCGGAAGAACTGATTTGCGAGTCTTCGAGGAAGATTGAAGGAACGTGCGTTGTCAACGTGATTGTTGACTACCTCGCTTTCGAGAAACACCGACGGCGGTAGAGCCATGCCAGAGACAGGGCTCGGGGTTACCGCAAAGTCGCTTAGCGGTGATGGCACTGCTATTGATGAGCTCACTTCAGGTTGGAAAAGCGGATCCCACGGCAACTCCTCCACTACAGGCTGCTGATAGCCAATCAACCCAAATGGATTAAATTCGCTGTAAATCCATCGAGTCGGCTGATCGCGAGGCAGGGCCAGCTGCGAGCCAGCCGACTTTTCCGTTTGCAACTGCTGCTCAACGGAAGCTGGGTTTTGAGCCACTTGATCGATTGGAGGAAACGCTGCAGGAATCGCATGCATCGCTTCGTCGACAGATCGCGGTCGTTGCCCAGCAGGTATGCCTAGCTGGGCGATCAGTAATGCGAGCACTGTCGCGACCATCACAGGCAACTCATTTAGGCTGTGCTTTCAGGAGAAACTGGTTCATCAGCAGTGATGCTTGGTACCAGCAACGGTGCGTTTCGGATGCGTCAGCGACGTATTTGGATTTATCGTCTGTGCCGTTTATGTCGATACAGTAAATATTGTCGCCAAGGCCAAATCGTTGACTTCTCAAGAGAAAAGTTGTTCATGCAGTTCCCAGCAGTCAATTGGCACGAAGGTCTGTTCTTACAGCCGCACCATTTCCAAGCTTGGGATAGGCACTGGACTGAGCGAGTAAGTGCGGGCGAACAGTGGCTTGCGCCGCACGGGTACGGTGTACTTGAGCTGACTATCAACAACGATGCATTAGCCAGTGGGTACTTGCAAGTTGATGCGCTTCGATGCCGGACCCCAGGCGGATCATTGATCGAATGGTCGACAGGATCACTGGTAGACCGGCGAGATCTGAGAGCTGCATTGGATTCCGTTAGCAGCGCCAACCAATCGCAGGAAGGCAGGCCTTCGACCGCCAGCCAACGCGGGTCAGACTTGATTGAGGTTTACATCGGCGTTCCGCGATTAGTGCTTGGGAACCGAAACGTGGACGCCGCAGAGCATCGTAATGGCTCGCGCTTTCGCGCCCAGTGGTTGGACCTGCCCGACGAATTGGATGCAGCTTGTGTGAAGCCTGTCGAGTTGCGCGAGCTGAATGCGCGCGTGCTGCTTAGCACGGATGACTTGGCGGGTTACGACATTTTGCGCATTGCCAGAGTCCGGCGAAGCGATGAGGACGGAGTGCTGGTGCGGATGGATAACAGTTTTATTCCCGCACTCATCGACTGTTCTGCCAGTAGCCTCATGCGCAACCAAATTCTTTCACCCATTTTTGATCTCATGCAGCGGTGTAGTGAGCAATTTGCGAAACAAGTACTCGACTCGGGCAACTCCCTTCAAGCGACTTCGCCAATCGATGTACAGCGAATGCTAGTTCTTCAAGTAGTCAATCCGGCGGCAAGCGTTTTGCGAGTATTGGCAACATCAAAGGGGATTCATCCGTTTGCGCTCTACGTTGAATTGGCGAGACTGGCCGGTGCTTTGGATCTGCTTGATTCCAAGCGAGTTTCAAAAGTGACCTCCGGCTATGACCATGAAAACATTGGCGGGATCTTTTTTGAACTCAAGCAAAGAATATTTGCTGCAATCGATGGCTTGCAACGCGCTCCGTACCGCCAAAGTATCTTCGCTGGATCCGAGCATGGCATGCAACTAACGATCGAACGTGAGCAATTCGCGTCGATACGTCGCTGGTTCTTAGGCGTTCAGAAGGGAAGCGTAGATGCGGAATGGTTGCATCGCGTGATGACTCAAGGGCAATTGGATTGGAAACTTGGCAGCGTACGGCAGGTTGAGAATCTATTTACAACACGGTCGCCTGGTGTTGGCTTAAAGCGTTGCACGGGCATACCACCAACACTACCCAACGCAGAAAACTGGGTCTACTACGAGATTGAAGAGCTTGATCGAGCGGCTTGGAAGGATGTTCAAGCGACAGGTTCGCTCGCGATGCGCGTCTGCGACTCGATGATCGCCCACCGGGAGAAGCTAGCCGGACAGGATTCGATCAGCTTGATCGTTGGCAAAGAAGTTATCCGCTTACAGTTCTCCTTGTTCGGAGTATCGTAATGCAATTGGAATTTGCGGCGGCGGTGGATCCGATCTTTCAAGCAGCTCTCACGCTCATTGAACGGGTCGAGGGGAATGTTGATTGCGAACCAGACAAAGAACATGCATTGATCCTTGGTTACATTGACCAGGCAGATACGCTGCTTGGAGACTCCAAGCAGTGGCAGTTGGCTCGTTATGCAATTGCTGTCTGGATTGATGAAATGCTATTAACGACTCCTTGGTGTGGAGCCGCTTGGTGGCGCGATCACATCTTGGAAATGGAATTGTTCCATTCGCGGATTTGTAGCATTCGATTCTTTGAGCTCGCCAAGGAAGCTTCAGGGCTCTCTAACCGCGATGCGCTGGAAGTGTTTTACAACTGTGTCGTCCTCGGATTTCGAGGAATGTATGCAGACAAAAATCCTGATGCAGTCGCGGCGCTCGGTCGAGCTTGGCCAAACACCATTGAACAATGGTTGGACCGCACGCTGCGCATGGTCGAAGTCACTCCCCGCGTTCAGCACACAGACTCTATGCATCGAATCATTGAGGGTGCACCTCCGCTCCACGGAAGAACGCATACGGTGTGGTGGAGCGTTGCTGCTTTGGTCATGCTTTTAGCAAACTGTGCCCTGTTCCAATTACTCCAATAAAGTAAGTGATTGCCGATGAGTGACGCGCAGGGAACTGGCTGGCTCGATCGAATGGCAACTGCATGTCGATTGTCGCTCGCCGGATACGTCGCAATATGCATCGCAGCAGTTTTAATTGCGTTGACTATTGCGGCGTGGGTCGCATTTGACGCAGAACCGCAGCGAGTCGCATGGGGTGACTATATAAGTTGGCCGCAAATATTCATGCTTGGAATTTGTGGCTGCTTGAGCTGTGTACTTGGTTATTGGGCAGTAAGGTTCTGGAGCGAAGATGTCCCCGTACGCGATAATGAACTTGCGCAAGCCTGGCAGGCCGGCTTGGAAGCGATTCGCAAACGCGGCATCGCCCTGAACGAATTGCCATTGTTCTTGGTACTCGGTTGCAAAGAAGAGCAATCGCAATCGCTGTTTGTTAAACAGTGTGGATTGACATTAGCAGTCGCACCGACCCCAGCCTCACCAGTTGCACCGTTGCGTTGGTTTATCGCTCACGATCGAATTCTGCTGTTTTGCAGCGATATCGGTGCCTTTAGTGGTACGCAGAGCCGATTGGCGCTGCTTCCACAAGATGCGGTGAGCTCCGGAGCCTTGGCAAATCTCGAGAGATTTTCCGTGTCGCAGATTTTTTCTGCAAGTGAAGGCAGAGCTAGTCCTCAGAACGCAGAAGTATGCACGCGCCAAACGGACCGCTTAAGTGTTGAGGAGTCCAAAACCGTCGAGCTCATGCTCAATTCTGAAGTCGCTGGCTATCCATCGGATGAATCGCAGCAAGTATCCAATGACTACTCGATCAGCCCGAGTCAAAATGCGTCGTTGCCTGGGGCAGTGGTCACAGAGCGAACAAGTTCAAAACAAAAAACCGCAACATACAGTGACGCTTCGGCAATGGCATCCCTGGAAGCTGCTGAATCGCTCGTCTCGCAAGCAAAGTTGATGACAGATTCACTTACCCCATTGAAGCCGGAGTTCGTAATCCAACCGCAACATAACGCTTCGCTTTTGTCATCGAAAGAGACCATCCGCTACCAATCTCTACTGGCCGATACCTGCCGGATGCTCCGCGTAGCCCGCGCTGATGCAGCCCCAATCAATGGAATGATCGCGTGGATAGACGGACCCCAATTGATGAACCACGCCGGATTCGCGCGTCAATGTGGGCAGGCGCTTCGTCGCGATTGCACGCAGATTCAAATGCACTTGGGATTGTTGGCGCCGATCACCATGGTCGTAGACCAAATGCAGGAAGTCGCAGGGTTCCCTGAACTGATCAGACGCTGCGGACCAGAAAACTCGTATCGCGAGGTGTTGGGAGAAGCATTAGACCTGCAACGCTTACCCGACGCCACGACGCTGCTGGAGCTTTGCAGCCGAGCTATCCGCGCACTGAGTTCGTCGGTTTACAAATGTCTTCAAGCAAACCACCAATTAGGTCAACCCGGAAGTCAGAGACTTTTCCAACTAGTCATTAGTGGTCGTGGAAAATTAGGACAGGCTTTGAGCTCGTTGGTTGTCGAGTCGATGGGGATGCGGGACCAAGATCACCGCGCCGCGCCCAACATGCTAAGCGGTCTTTACTTCACTGCATCGGGCGACAAGCCTCCCAACCGAGGGTTTGGACATGAAGTATTAGAACGCATGATGAACCAACAAGAACTCTTGCATTGGACAGCTCCCCAGCAACAGCGCGAAGCAAGATATCGCCACGCCACTATGGCCTTGGCCAGTCTTACCTTTGCGTTAGCGTTGCTGGCTGTCGGGCAGATTATGCACGCAGCGCTTTGATCGGGTGTGGTTCTGGAACGGAACCGAAGTGGTGAGACCGACTTCTCGCTTCTAAGCGAAATCCAGCAAACTTTTGGGAAAGCAACAGATCGCTGCGCTACAAAGCCCGCACATCTGGTGCAATTGATTTTTCTCCATAACCGTAATAACCGTCGCTTCCGTGGATATTCTGGGCTTTGCAAGCAAACCGCTCGATATTGAAGGTGAGTATGAGAAGGATCGACTCGATCAGGACGTAAGCGGTGGCTAAATGGATTTGTCAGCACTCCCAAAATTGCACGGCCCATGCGCGGGACTAAACGCAGCCGGCGATAATCTCGAATATGACTCGCGCTTTCTGGAAATGATCAGACTGAGCGAGAGCCGTCCAGAAATTCAGTACGGTTCAACGATTCTGGCGGCCCGCGAACCAGATTGGCTCCAGCTTCTTGATAGCTGCCTCGCCATTGCTAACTCGACGCGAGATTTGCGCGTCGCCGTGCATCTCGTCGAATCAGTGAGTAGGTTGTACCACTGGGCAGGCCTGGCAGCCGGACTGGAGTTGCTCGAAAAATGGATAGTTCTTTATTGGGACTGTATCTTCCCATTGCTTGATGAGGAAGAGCAAGGAGATCCCACGCAACGACTGAGTGTTTTGTCGCACCTCGTAAGTGACGAGTGCCTGCTCAAGAGCATTGCTTTGATACCGATCGCCGATCATCGTTCGCTGGGACAGTTAACACTACGGGATTACAACTCCATTATCAGCGGTAGTGATTTGGCTTCGTCAAAAATCAAACCCGCCGAGCTGGACATTATTTTCGGCGAGACCGAAGCTGATACGCTTGCAACGCGACGCTATGATGTGCAACGAGCGCAAGTTGCGTCGCGAGCTATTAACAAGTTCCTCATGGACAAAGTCGGATCCGCTCGCTGGTCGGGTGACGCTCTAACCAACACGCTAGCCAAAGTCGATAAAGTACTCCGTACACACGGTACACCGCAGCGTCGCGAGACCCTTCACCTACACTCTTCAAAGCCAGATGCGATCGCCGAAACGGATCGCAACTCTCGACAAGACATACAAGCAGCCAGCGCTGCAACCGAGCTTGCGGCTACGGAAGCATCTAACTCCTTTCGACTTCCCACAAAAACATCTAACGCAAGCGTCTCATCGCAAATTCTCTCGCGAGCAGAAGCAACGATTGCGATCGATCACATTTGCAGCTATTTCGAGCAGCACGAACCGGCGAGTCCCGTTCCTCTCATTCTGCAAAGAGCAAAACGTTTGATTCCGATGAGCTTCGTCGAAATCTTGCATGAACTAGCCCCAAAAGAAAGTCATGAATTCTTGCAACACCTTGTTTGCTCTAAATAGGCAGACAGTGGTGCGGAAGACATGTTCGCAGACCAAGGGATTGTGTCGCGAAAGTATGAATGGAATCAGATTAGTAATATGAACTTTCGCTGGAAATCAAGAAACATAAATAGGTGATAAATTGTCAGAAAGCAGTCAAAAATTCATTGCAAGGAACAGACCACCACGTGTTCAAATCGAATACGATGTGGAGCTTTACGGTGCAGAAAAGACCGTCCAACTCCCTTTTGTCATGGGTGTAATGAGCGATCTGTCGGGGAAACCTGCTGAGCCGCTTCCGCCGGTCGCCGAGCGCGATTTCTTGCCAGTAGACGTTGATAACTTCAACGACCGTTTAAGGTCGATGAAGCCGCGGGTAAGCTTCCCAGTTAAAAACACATTGACTGGTGAAGGCAATCTAATGGTTGAAATGACTTTTGAGAGCATGGACGATTTTTCCCCTGACCGAGTTGCTGAGAAAATCGAACCGCTCCGCAACCTGCTCGAGGCGAGAACACAGCTTGCTAATTTGCTGACCTATATGGACGGCAAGACTGGCGCCGAAGAATTGGTTAGCCAAATCATGAGAGACCCTGAACTGCTCAAGACGCTAAGCTCCGCACCGAAAGGCGCGGTCGCGACACCATCGCAGTCCAACAACTAGTTCAATCGCCATTCAACTCAAAAATCATTCCTGACAATTAAGAAAAATACAATGAGTACTACCACGCAAAGCGCATCGATAGGGGCGACGGGAAGCCTTGTCCTTAGCGGATTGACTTCCGATGAATTCGCCAATTTGTTGGAGCAAGAGTTTCAACCGAAGAGCGACAATGCCAAGATGGCTGTTGAGACAGCAGTGAAAACACTGGCATCTCAGCTTATGGCAGAAACGATCACGATCAGCGATGACTCGATGAAAAACATTGAGTCTTTGATCGCTGCGATTGATCACAAGCTCTCAGAACAGATCAATGAAATTATCCATCACGAAGAGTTCCGGGCCTTGGAAGGGGCATGGCGAGGATTTCATTATCTGGTCAACAACACTGAAACCGACGAGATGCTCAAGATTCGTGTCTTGAATATTTCAAAGACTGATTTGCATAAAACCCTGAAGAAGTTCAAGGGAACCAATTGGGATCAAAGTCCTGTCTTCAAGAAGCTCTATGAAGAAGAGTTCGGTCAGTTCGGTGGGGAGCCATACGGTTGCTTGGTCGCAGATTACTACTTCGATCATACCCCTGTGGACGTCGAGATGCTGCGCGAAGTTTCGAAAGTCTGCGCGGCCAGCCATACTCCTTTCATCACAGGTGCCAGCCCGACCTTGATGCAAATGGGTTCATGGCAGGAACTGAGCAACCCACGCGACCTGACCAAGATATTCACCAACGCAGAATATGCTGGTTGGCGTTCGCTGCGCGAAGATGAAGATACTCGATACCTTGGGTTGACATTGCCACGCTTCCTCGCACGCCTTCCCTACGGTGCGAAGAGCAACCCGGTGGAGAAGTTTGCTTTCGAAGAGGAAACGTCGGGATCCGACCACAACAAATTTGTGTGGGCGAACAGTGCTTACGCAATGGGCCGCAACATCAATCGTTCTTTCAAACTGTTTGGTTGGTGCTCGCGCATCCGTGGTATTGAGTCGGGTGGGGCGGTTGAGAATCTACCCGTCCATTGTTTCCCAACCGATGATGGTGGCGTGGATATAAAATGCCCAACTGAGATTGCGATTAGCGATCGTCGTGAAGCTGAGTTGGCAAAGAACGGTTTTATGCCGCTCGTCTTCCGGAAGAACAGTGACTTCGCCGCCTTCATCGGAGCCCAATCGCTGAACAAGCCATTTGAGTTCGATGACTCGGATGCGACCGCGAACGCGCAACTTGCGAGCCGCCTGCCTTACCTCTTCGCAACGTGCCGCTTCGCGCATTACCTCAAGTGTATCGTCCGTGACAAGATTGGCTCATTCAAAGAGCAAGCCGACATGCAAAGCTGGTTGAATGGTTGGATCAGCAAGTATGTTGAATCAAACCCAGCGACAGCAACAGAACTGGATAAGTCGCGACGGCCATTGGCTGCAGCCGAAGTCGTTGTCGATGCCGTTGAAGGCAATCCCGGATACTACAACTCAAAATTCTTCCTTCGACCCCACTACCAACTCGAGGGACTTACGGTATCCCTGAGACTGGTGAGCAAGCTTCCATCGGCCAAAGTATAGTTCTTAACGACTACGCACGCCTGAGAGTGGGTACGATTTTAACTTATTGCAATACTCAGAAACTTTATTTTGTAGAGGTCTTTAAATGATTTTGCTTAGCTTTAAAACAAAGATAAAAGGTGAATCCGACGTCGTGAATCACACGGACTGGATTAAGTTGGATTCCGTGGGTTTCTCAAGCAGTCGCCCGATTGATGCAGGTGCAGTTGGTAAAAAGCGGGAGACTGGCGCTCCTTCATTCACAAGTATCAATTGCACGAAGCCAGTCGATATCGCTTCGGTAGAGCTCTTCATGCAGAGCATCTGCGGTAGGAGTCTGGAAGAAGGATACATTAACTTCATTCAGACCGGTGGAGATAAGACTGACCAGATTTACTTGAAGATGATCCTCTCCGAACCAGTCATCGAGAACTACAGCTTCTCCGGTGGCGATCCGTTCAGCATGGAGAGCTTTGCGATCAACTTCGTGAAGATCAAGTTGCAACATATTTCTTTCGACGGCGACACGAAGACAGAAGGCTCTGCGAAGGGCTGGGACATCACCAAGGGTGAAGCGTGGTAGCAATAGTCGGCACCAGCACTCGATCGCATCAAAAATTGCGATCGACCGCTGTGCCAGCAAGTGAGCACTGCAATCCGGTCCTGCTTGGAACCGGATGCAGTTGCGCACCGAAGAGTCAACGAACACGCCCAAGCGTTCCTTCGGTAAATTGCGAACGATGGAACTTGAGCTGCGACAGAGCATCGCGTCCCACACAACACAGTGGGCAGTAATTTCAGCTTGCGCTCATTGACAGCGTTTCTTTGTTGCGGCGATTCTCCGCCGCTGGTCGAATTG
>JBGSJB010000098.1:0-1581 GCA_041742175.1 Pirellulaceae bacterium | reverse complement strand
CCACCTCCGCATCACGACATCTACTCAATCGAAGACCTTGCGCAGTTGATCCATGATTTGAAAAACGCAAATCCGTCGGCTCGTGTCAGCGTTAAATTAGTCAGTGAAGTCGGCGTCGGTGTGATTGCTTCGGGTGTCGCCAAGGCACACGCGGACCATATTCTGATCAGCGGCGACACTGGAGGAACTGGGGCTTCTCCATTAACCAGTATCAAACATGCGGGACTGCCTTGGGAGTTGGGAATTGCAGAGACTCACCAAACGCTAGTTTTGAACGATTTGCGTTCTCGGGTCACGCTGCAGACAGATGGTGGTCTTAAGACAGGTCGAGACGTTGTGATCGCTGCGCTTTTGGGGGCTGAAGAGTTCGGTTTCGCCACCGCGCCGCTTATAACGCTCGGTTGCATCATGATGCGAAAATGCCATTTGAATACTTGCCCAGTTGGCATCGCGACTCAGGACCCGGAGCTCCGCAAGAAGTTCGCGGGCAAACCAGAACATGTAGTCAACTATCTGTTTATGGTTGCCGAGGACACGCGCGAGCTGATGGCCAAACTTGGATTCCGAACTATTGATGAGATGGTTGGACATTCAGAGTGCTTGGGAATCGACGCAGCTATTAAACATTGGAAGAGCGATGGTTTGGATCTAACACCAATCTTGCGTCCAGCGCACAAGCCGCACGCAGGCGTCGAAGTGCGATGCATGCAAGCTCAGGATCACGGTCTCGAACTATCGTTGGATATGAGAGAGATTTTGCCTCGCTGTCGCGAAACGATTGCATCCAAGAAGCCGATTCAGTTCGAACTTCCGATCGTCAACACCAATCGTACTGTTGGCACGATTCTCAGTCATGAGATCGCGAAAGTGCACGGGCAAGCTGGTTTGCCGACTGACACAATCCACATCAATTTTAAAGGTTCGGCTGGCCAGAGTTTAGGCGCTTTCCTAGCGCACGGGGTCACACTAGAGCTTGAAGGCGATGCGAACGATTATGTCGGCAAAGGTCTGTCTGGTGGACGCATCATTATCTATCCACCAAAGGAATCGACTTTCAAACCGGAAGACAACATCCTAGTAGGAAATGTTTGCCTGTATGGAGCGACGATGGGCGAAGCCTACTTCCGCGGGCGAGCCGCCGAGCGTTTCGCTGTGCGAAACAGCGGGGCTTACACTGTCATTGAAGGGGTAGGAGACCACGGATGCGAGTATATGACCGGTGGTCGGGTTGTCATCTTGGGCAAGACAGGTCGCAATTTCGCTGCTGGTATGAGCGGCGGCATCGCTTACGTTCTTGACAATGATGGACAACTCAACATTCGATGCAATCTTGAAACTGTGGAACTGGAGGAGGTCGTCGCTGACGAAGACATCGAAGAGCTCAAGGGGCTCGTCGAGCGTCACTTGCAGTTCACGAAGTCTAAAGTCGCGAAGGATGTATTGGACAACTGGGACACTACGCTTACGAAATTTGTAAAAGTAATGCCCACCGACTACAAACGCGTATTGGCAGAGATGAAGAAACGTGAAGCCGAGCGTTCGGTGCTGGTCTAGATCAACAAGATGTGACGCCGGTAGGAC
>JBGSJB010000097.1:0-5528 GCA_041742175.1 Pirellulaceae bacterium | reverse complement strand
ATGAAACGCGAGCTGGATCACTTGGCTCGTTTCTTCCACATGGCGGTCGACTATGCGAAGCAGATCGATTTCACCGGACCGTTCTTAATCGAGCCCAAACCGAAGGAGCCGACCAAGCATCAATACGACTCCGATGCAGCGGCTTGTTTGAACTTTCTGCGCGCGTACGACTTGATGCCGTACTTCAAACTGAACATCGAAACCAACCATGCTACCTTGGCTGGGCACACGATGATGCATGAGCTCGATTACGCGGGTCACCAGGGTGTACTCGGTTCGATCGACGCGAACACGGGAGATCTACTGCTGGGTTGGGATACCGATCAATTCCCAACCGACTACTATTTAACAGCGCAGTGCATGATGGCGATTCTGAAGCACGGTGGTCTGACAACCGGCGGTGTGAATTTTGATGCGAAAGTGCGCCGCGAGAGTTTTGAACCGGTTGATCTGTTCTATGCGCACGTCGGTGGCATGGACGCATTCGCGCGTGGTCTGAAGATTGCTGCTGCGATTCGTGCGGACGGCGTGCTGGCGGATTTCGTCCAGAAGCGTTACAGCAGTTGGGACAGCGAGTTGGGACAGAAGATCGAAGGCGGCAAGTCTTCGTTGGCCGAACTTGAGAAGTACATGTTGGAGAAAGGCGAAGCTGCACCGAATGCGAGCGGTCGCCAAGAGATGCTGGAAAATTTGATCAACCAGTATCTGTGAAGCTGAGGGAGCACGTGCGTTTGTGCTCCAATGAATAAGCGGGCAAAACGCACTCGCACCAAAAATCGTCAAGCGGAAAGGGACTCTTTGTTCATGAGAAACTACCGTTGGTTAGCACTTGTTGTGTGTGCAGTTGTAGCGACGGTCTCACGCGCCGACGAACCGCTGCAAAGCAAGCTCGGTTCGGTCGCATTGAATTCAATCGAGCTCAAATCGATTGATGGCGCTGCCGTTTCGTTGGCTGATGCGAAGCTGCGTGTTTACTGCGTGATTGGGACTGAATGCCCAGTGTCGCGATTCTACGCTTCGCGGCTGGAAGAGCTGTCGAAGCAGTTTGCGGAAAGCGGTGTGCGATTCGTCGGCGTGCACAGCAACCTGCAAGATTCCGAAGAGGACATTCGCAAGTTTACAACGGAGTTGAGTGTTTCGTTCCCGCAAGTTCGCGATACGCAGCAGAAGATTGCGAGGGAATTGAACGCGAAGCGTGTGCCCGAAGTTTTCGTAATCGATGCGAAGGGTTTTGTACGCTACGGCGGTCGTATTGATGACCAATATGCGCCCGGTGTAAAACGCTCTCAGGCAGGAACGAATCATTTGCAGTCAGCGATCGAAACGTTGCTGGCTGGCAAGGACCTGATCGAGCGACGCGTGGAGCCGGTTGGCTGCTTGATCACGTTTGAGAAGCAAACGCAGCCGACCGCGGTGACCGAGTTCACTTACTGCAAGCAAATTTCTCGGCTGCTGAATGATCACTGCGTAGAGTGTCATCGGCCCGGTGAGATTGGACCGTTTGACATCTCGAACTTCGAGGAACTACGCGGTTGGGCAGAGATGGTTGTGGAAGTTGTCGAGCAAAAGCGCATGCCGCCATGGCACGCTGACCCGCAGTTCGGTTCGTTCAAGAACGAGCGACACATGCCAGAGGGCGCTCTGGCAATGCTAAAGGAATGGGTGAAGGCAGGTGCACCGTATGGCGACAAAGCAGATCTGCCGCCTCAGCCAAAGTTTGTCGATGGCTGGAGGTTGACTCGCGAGCCGGAGTTAGTGGTGACGATGCGCGACATGCCGTACACGATTCCTGCAACAGGCACGGTCGATTATCAGTACTTTGTGGTCGATCCCAAGATCACTGAGGATCGTTGGGTATCGTCCGCGCAAATCGTTCCTGGTAATCCATCGGTTGTGCATCATGCGATTGTGTTTGTGAGACCGCCCGATGGAGTCGACTTCCAAGGCATCGGTTGGCTGACAGCCTATGTGCCCGGTCAGCGCGCGACGATCTTTCCAACTGGCTTTGCACGCAAGATTCCGGCTGGTTCCAAGTTCGTCTTCCAGATGCATTACACGCCGAACGGAACTGAGCAAACGGACACTTCAAAAATCGGCTTGACGTTTATGGATTCGAAGGACGTAACGCACGAAGTCTTTACCATTGCGGATATTGATCAAGACTTCGAGATTCCACCCGGCGAAGCGAATCATGTGGTGCGATCTTCCATCAATCGCTTTCCCCGCGACGGCGTGCTGCTGGCTGTCGCACCGCACATGCATCTGCGAGGCAAAGCGTTTGAATTGTCGGCCGTGCTAGATCGAAATTCGGCGGCGGTCGATGAAGCGGTGATTTTGAAAGTTCCTCAGTACGACTTCAATTGGCAGCATACTTATGAGTTCGCTGAACCGTTGCGATTCAGTGATATTAAGTCGCTTGAGTTGACGACTGTGTTCGATAATTCGAAGACCAATCCCTTTAACCCAGCGCCTCATGAGTATGTAGTTTGGGGCGACCAAACTTGGGAAGAAATGGCAGTTGCGTTTCTCGAAGTTGCGAAACCACTGGCTAAGCCTACCCCAGAACCCGCATCGCTCGCTGCATCACAGGTGGATGCACAACCGATCGAGGCAAGCGAAAAAGAGATTCGTTACGCAGCGGAATTCTTGGCTAAGTTCGATGGTAACAAAGATGGAGTGGTCGTGATCGATGAAACGCCGCGCATTGTTCGTGACTTCGCATTTCGACGCATCGATACCGATGACAACGGAATCGTGACACGCGATGAGCTGATTGAGGCGGCAAGGAAGCAACGTGGAAAGTAGTTTGCAGCCTTCGCGACTCGCTCGCTTTTTCGCCAGCATCATCGACCATCCTCGCATCGCAACATTGGCGATGCTGTTCTTTACGTTGCTGGCGCTGGGCGGTTACTTTCGCCCCAGTTGGCCACAGGACCTTTGGCGCTCCTTCCAGAAAGACTCCAGCACAAACGATGGCGCAGGAGTGTCGAACGAGCAGCGCCGTGTCACCGCTTCGATGAATGTGCGCCGCGATTCGCTGGGAAGCGCTCAAGCGTTTTTAGTCGTCGAGTCGGATCAGTTCTTCAGTCTTGAAGGTGCCGCAGCGATTCGCGACATCGTCGAGCAACTTGAGCGACAGGAAACGATCGCCAATGTGCAGTGGCTCGATCAAGCTCCTCCGCTAAACATCTTTGGATTGTCTGAGCCGATATTGCCTCGTGGTCAAGCATCGCCGCAACGCTTTGAGATTGCTAAGGCCAAAGCGCTAAAACATCCGTTGGTGGTCGGCATGTTCTTGTCAAAAGATGCGCGCACGCTTCTGATCGGTATCAACTTCAATTGGATTTTTGTCGACGAAGACGCAGATTGCACAACGCACGTGATTGAAGTAGCGAGGCAGACGTTGGCAAAGCATCCTGGTGTATCGATGTCGTTTGCGATGACTGGCGGAATTCCGATGCGAATCGCCTTATTGGAGAACCAGGCATCCAATGAGTTAACGTTCCAATTGATCGGTTATGGCATGATCGTTGGAATGGCGATAATTTTGTTTCGCGGGCTAACGGTGGTGCTTGTTGTCGCGGCGGCCCCGGCGCGTGGAGTTTTCTGGTCACTCGGGTTTTTAAGATACTTTGGATGGGAAGACAATCCGTTCAGCCAAGTGATTTTGCCGGTGTTGCTGAGCTTAGTTGGCTTTGCGGACGGCGTGCACATGATGGTTTACATCCGTCAGAGCTTGAGTAAAGGTCAGTTGCCCGCAGCAGCCTGCCGGAGCGCATTGTCGACTGTAGGCATCGCTTGCAGTCTGACAACGCTCACAACAGCGATCGGCATGGGGTCGTTGGCTTTCTCTGGAAATGAAGTGGTACGCGAGTTTGCATTCTCGTGCGTGTTAGGTGTATGCACGATTCTGGTTACTGTGTTACTGATCATTCCGCTGGCGTGCAGCACGCGGTTGGGCAAGCAACTTGCGAGGGGCGCTGATCGCGGAATTGTAGATCGCTATCTGCAGCATGTCGGCAAGCCTGTTATGGCTGTTGTTCGTTACTCGCGATACGTGTCGTACTTAGCAATCCTTCTGCTCATCGTGCTGGCAACGATGACATTGCAATTGCGACCTGACGACCGTCAATCGAACGCTTTGCCTAGCGGCAGTGAAGCTCAGCGCGCGCTGGAACGAATCGATCGCACGATGGGCGGCCTCGATGTAGCGTATGTTCGAATCAAGTGGTCGGACGATGAAGTTGATCAGCATGAGATTGCGACGGTTATCAACGAAGCGGATCAATTGATTGACCGCGAACCATTGCTAGCGCATCCGTTGTCCTTGTGCCGCTTGTTAGCAGCTTTGCCAGGTGAAGAGACAGTGGTGAATAAAATGCCGATGGCGGAGTTGCTACCACCACCACTGAAGTTAGCTTTGTATGATCCAGACAATCGCACGGCGACGATCACCTTTCGCGTTCAAGACTTGGGAACAGCGAAATACAAACCGAGCTTCGAACGCGTCGAAGCAGGACTGAAGCAACTTGAGCAGCAGCATGTAGGCTTCGAGTTCGAAATGGATGGCTCGCCTGTCCGCCGTTGGAAGAATCTGTTTCAGATCGTTACCGATTTAGCGCGGAGTTTAGGAACGGCTTCGATTCAGATCCTGATCGTAATGGCCATCGCTTTTCGCTCGGCAAGACTTGGTTTAATCGCAATCATTCCCAATGTGGTTCCTTTGGCTACCGCGGGCGCGTTTATGGCTGTCTTCGGATGGCCATTGGATATTGTCAGCGTTTGTTCGTTTACCATCTGCTTGGGAATTGCGGTTGATGATACGATCCATTTTCTATCGCGCTATCGCGAGGAACAGGCGCATCAACCCGATCAACGATTGGCTTTGCAGCAAGCGTTCCAAGGAGTTGGAACGGGAATGATCATGACCACGATCGTGTTGGTGGCTGGTTTCAGTTCGGTTTTGATTAGCGAGACTCGCGATCATCGTGTGTTCGGAATGTTAGGAGTGATCACATTGTTGGCTGCATTGGTTTGTGATCTATTCTTGTTGCCTAGCTTGTTGGCGTACTTTGACAGGCCCACCAAGGCGAAATCGGTCAATGCATACGCTAGCTCGAAAAGTAGTGGTTGATGAATTCAGTTACGTTGTTGGTTGTTGTTTTCGGATATTTTACGTTGCTGCTGGCGATTGCCTGGTACACGTCGCGCGGCGCGGGCGAGCATGCGTTCTATTCTGGCGAGCGCAAGAGTCTGTGGTGGATCGTTGCCTTTGGAATGGTCGGAACGTCGCTGAGCGGCGTGACGTTCATCAGCGTGCCCGGCGCGGTCTACAAGTCGCAGTGGACTTATCTGCAGGTGGTCATCGGCTACGTCATCGGATACTGGATTGTGGCTGGCGTACTCTTGCCGCTTTACTATCGACTGCAACTGACAAGCATCTACGGTTACCTGCGGCAGCGATTTGGCGAAGTGAGTTATAAGACGGGAAGCGGACTGTTCATTGTCAGTCGCCTGTTGGGCGCGAC
>JBGSJB010000096.1:0-2507 GCA_041742175.1 Pirellulaceae bacterium | reverse complement strand
GCTGTTGGTGTCGTGTCCGCTGCGAAGCAACGTCAATCTCAGCCGCATGGTTCGCTTGGCGGGCTGTAGCGGCATCGCTCAGATTATTCATTGCGGCGCAGGCAAAGTTGATCGCGAGATCGCGCGCGATGCTGCAGACTCAGTAACCGTCACTTCACCGCGCAGTTTACCACCCGTACTCGATCGGCTGCGCAGTGAAGGTTATCACTGCGTGGGGCTTGAGCAGACAACGAATTCGCAGTTGCTGTATGACTATCGCTTTGTGCGTAAAACAGCAATTGTCATTGGATCGGAGCGCGAAGGGCTGTCTCAAGAAATTCTGGATCGGCTGGACGATGTTGTTGAAATCCCGGTGTATGGGCAACCGGCAAGTTTCAATGTGGTTACTGCAACGACGATGGCTGTGTACGAGTATTGTCGACAGTTTCCGTCGGGATAAATGACGGTTGGGTTGGGGTGATCGGGTTGGGTGATGTTGTGAGTACGCGAAGGTTGTGAGTAACTTAGAGGTTGGTTAGATCGAGCTGTTGGGCAACTTTACCAGATAGGGCCGCGTTGCTTGAATCAAAGTTACGAAACAGTGTGTTTTTCTGGTCGATGTTTGCGGTCGCCTGCGCGGCGATTCTCTATCCGGGATTAGGCGAAGGGAAAGTCACTGGGTTTCGCGACGGTTTTCATTTCTATTTTCCGCAAGCCGTTTGGCTGGATCAATCTGCGGAGCGCGGTGACTTCTTTCCGCAGTGGCAAGCGCACGAATCGCTGGGCGTCAGTGTGCCTGGCGAGACAACTTCGGCGATCTACTATCCGCTCCGCATTGTGATGCTGACGCCGGGAGTCGATGTGGCTCAGCGGATGGCGTTGTTCGTCGCTGTTCATTTGGCAATCGCTGCGGGTGGAATGGCTTACGCTTGTTCACGCCTGCGATTGCGAACAGAAGCGGGTTGGTTAGCTGGAGCTGCGTTTGCGTTTAGTAGTCCGGTTTTCTTTCAGTTGCACAATCTGATCTATCTTTGCAGCGCCGCTTGGTTGGGATTCTTGCTGGCCGAAGTCGTTTGTTGGCTAAGGGACGGCAACGAAGCTGCGGCTGGTCCGCGGCTGATTGTGTTGGCAGGCGGGTTGGCGATGATTGTGTTGGCTGGCGATCCGCATACGGCAGTGAACGTGGTGCTGCTGAGCGCCGTCTTGGCACTTGCCATCTGCTTTGTTGAACGACGCCTGCGGGCTTTGGCCCGAATGATCGCATGGCTGGGTGCTGCGGTGCTGATTGCGATCGGATTGTCGGCGGTGCAATCGATTCCAAGTTTTCTGTGGGCTGCGCAAAGCCACCGGTTGCTCGGCGAAGCGCCTGAGCTTTCACTACAAACAGATGCACCGGAGTTGCCAATCCCTGAAGGTCTGCTGCAGATGTTGAGCGCACCGACAACGCAGCCATCGAGCGCGATTTACGAATTCAGTTTGTCGCCTTGGCATCTATTGACTGTCGTTTGGCCGACACTGGGTGGCGATTACTCAGCAGGGCATGCACGGGTCTTTGCTTACTTGCCATCCGAAGGTCGAATGTGGATCCCGAGTTTATTCTTTGGTGTGGTGCCTTTGCTGTTGCTGTTTCGACGCCGTGTTGCGAGCGCATCGAGAGAAACTCGTTGGTTGATGATCGCTGCTGTTTTTGCACTGATCGCTTCGTTTGGAAATTATTCATTGAGTTGGTTGTTGCGCGAGGCGGTGTCGGCGAGTGGCGGTAAAGCATGGACTGCGCAGTTTCCTGCAGATCATACGACCAGCCTTTACGGCGTACTTGCCGATTACTTGCCAGGTTACTCGCTTTTTCGTTACCCTGCGAAGTGGAGCGTGCTGGCGGTGGCGTGCTTTATCTTGGCTGCTGCTGTTCGCTTTGATCGCTTCGACGCCGCAGAGTTGTTGCGGCGGACTCGTGTGCAACGATTTGTAATGTGGACGAGCTTGTGCGGGCTGCTTGTTGCCAGTGCGCTGACATTTGTGGTGTGGATGGACGGACCGCTGGCGGAAAAGTTAAAGGCGATGACGCCCGTTCTCTTGGCGGACGCTTGGTTGGGACCGCCAATGTTTGCTTCGATGTGTTCACAAATTCTGCTGGCATTCGGCGCTCCGCTAGTGATCGTTGCATTGATCAGTGTAATGAGGCTGCGAGCGAATCGACTGGCGCTGCGTTCACCCAAGATCAGCTTAAGAGTTCATGAATTGCTGGCTTGGCTGTGCATGTTGGAGACATTCGTAGTCGCGATGACTTGGATCTCGTTCGTAAAGGTTGAGGACGTAGTGCTCGCCGGGCCGTTCGCGCCGGAATTTGTGTGGGCAGATCCTCGAGAGCCGAATATCGTTCGGGATAGTTGGCTGCAGTTGGACGACGTTCAAAAGCCGCTCGCGGCGATCACGGATTACCAACGTCAGTTTGCATTGGGAAAGCTGGGATTGTTGTCGCAGCAACATAATCTGGCGGCTGCGCTGACGATGGAGCCGAATCGAATCAA
>JBGSJB010000095.1:0-3624 GCA_041742175.1 Pirellulaceae bacterium | reverse complement strand
GCTTGTGTACTGTTGCCATTAAAGTCCACGGAAGTAACAACGCCCGAAACAACTTCGACTTCGGACTCCGCCCAATAGGAATTGCTGATGAGTGATGAAGCTCTGGATATGCTGGTGATCGCGCCCATCCCGATGATGCGGAGTTGGGAATGGGTGGAGCGATTGCAAAGATGATTGCGATCGGGTGGCGAGTTGGAATTCTGGATCTTACCGACGGCGAACCAACACCTTTCGGCGATCTGGTTACCCGTGCTAAGGAGACACAAGCGGCGAGTCGAGCGCTGGGTGTCACGTGGCGCGAGAATCTGGGCCTGCGGAATCGATTTCTTGAGCCAACGCTGGAAGCGCGTGCGAAGCTGGCAGGCGTGTTTCGCCGCGTGCGTCCCAAATGGTTGTTCGCGCCATATTGGGAAGACGCTCACCCAGATCATATCGCTGCCACACAAATGGTCGAAGCTGCTCGGTTCTGGTCAAAGCTTACGAAGAGCGACTTGCCGGGCGATCCGTTTCATCCGAGCCGCGTGTTCTATTACTACTGCGTGCATCTAAAACATGTCGCTCAGCCGGCGTTTGTGCTGGACATTAGCGATCAGTGGCAAGCAAAAGCGGATTCGATCGCGTGTTACGCCAGCCAATTCACAACTGGTCGAGAACATATTGAACCAACGATTCACGAACGGCTGCGCGAAGAAGCGGCATACTGGGGAAAGATGATTGGTACGCGCTACGGCGAGCCATTCACGTCCCGCGAGCCGATTGCGCTGACTGATTTAACTCGGCTGATTTGACTCGGCTGATTTGACTCTCCTGATGAAATTCGGGGCAAAGTTTCCGTAGCCGAAGTCGCCAGACTTCGGGAACTGTTCTGCGGATACCTGAACTACTCTGTGGAGCCTGAACTCTGGCGAGTCCAGCTACGACAGGGCTGAACATTAATGACTTTTCAACTCGTCCATTAAATGCAAAGTTGAATTCCACTCGATCAACTCCCAGCCGTCGCGAACTCGCTGCAAGTGCGTGATGGCAGTGTTGTAAATCGGATCCCAGCTATCATGCCAAGTTGAAGTTTGCATGAGCGCTTCGAGCAATACGCGTTTAAAGTCGGCGTGAATCACCAGCGCAGCCATTTCATTGGGCCACTCTTCGATCCACGTTGAGCTTAACCAGCGTGCCACACGCTCGGCACGCTGCTGTACCTCAACGTGCGTTTCATAGTTGCGTCCATGATTCCATCCGTTCGCGCCGATAGTTTGACAAATCAACCAACCGGGATACGAGGCTTCAAGTTCGGACCGATTCATGCCTGGTGCACCTTGCAATTTGTCCGGTTCCCAGCCGCTGTAGCAACCGCCCTGTTCGTAGATCTCCGAATGGATGTTCGGAATCAACTTCGTCGCGATGCTTACTGGCCGCGCGGTCTCGAGCGAACGTAGAAAAGGACTGCAATACAACTGCGTGATAGGGAACCGCCCGATGCCAGCAGCCAGCAATTCAGCTTGGCGCTGTCCCAGTTCCGTGAGCCCCGGATCGGGAACTCGCTCCCATTCAGGCAGCGCATTATTAGCCGATTGAGCGTGACGAATCAACAGAATTGAATTTCGCATACGTTAAAGCTTTCGCAGTTCTCGAATGAACTTTTGCAGTGCTCGCGCCCGATGACTGAGAACCGACTTTACAGTTGGCCCGAGTTCAGCGAACGTCAGATGATATTCAGCGATTTCAAACATCGGATCGTAGCCGAAGCCGCCTTCGCCACGTAAGGCTCGCAGAATGCGCCCCCAGCAACGTCCCTCAGCTTGCGCGTGAATTTTCCCAGTTGGATCTGCCAGCGCGATCGTCGATACATAATATGCGGATCGTTGAGCACCATCGAACTCAGCAAGCACATTCAGCAGTTGGGCGTTGTTCCTTGCATCCGTTGCATCGGTTCCAGAGTAACGCGCCGAGTAGATACCCGGAGCTCCACCGAGCGCTGGTACGCACAATCCGCTATCCTCGCCAATTGTCCACTCGCCGAGATGGATCGCTTGTTGACTAGCTTTGAGACATGCGTTTTCGATAAACGTTTGGCCAGTTTCATCGACAGTGATCGGATCCGCAACTTCTGCTAGCGATTGCAATTCGATTCCCAGCGGCTCCAACAATCCACGCAGCTCGACGCATTTCTTGTTGTTATGCGTGCCAAGTATCATTCGCTTCGGTAGAGCCATCGTTTCCGCTACGTTTCAATTTTCATTTCAAGAGTTCAAGTCGCACAGCCTTAACAACTACAACTCTATGAATGATCGCTTTTTCGATCAATCTTTCAAGCTCCCCGAGTGCGATCTTGCGCGGGGGCTACAGCGAATACTTTATCAAATCATCGAAACGCACAACCTGTACACCCCAGTCCAGAAGGCGACGGTAGAGCTACCACAGTCGTTCGCATGAAAAGACTGGCGAGAGAGAAGTGACAGGTACTTCTCTGCTCCAACAGTCGCTGTTGCTCAGAATACTGAAGCAGCTCATCGCTAACCACCACCGCATCCTTACTGTACCCGCCCAGCGCAGCGACTGGGAGGGTCGGCAAGCGAGCTTGCTGCGAGATTGCCGGGGAGGGTTGATCGCGTCGATCCGCGGTGCCTGAACTCTGGCGAGTCCAACTACGGGACTAACCCGCCCCAAACGCGAGAAGTGTCGAAAAACCCACATCAGGAACCCGATGCGAGGCTCTGTTGTTATACTGATCCGCTGTCTGCAATACTTTTGCAGAGAACCTATAACGTCGAACAGATTATAAATCACTTTTAAATAGGAAGGCGGCTTAGATGCCCAAGATCACCGTTGAAGGAGAAGGCACATTCGACGTACCTGCGGGGAAGCGACTTGTATTAGCACTGTGCGAAGAAGCGGGCATCGATCAACTGCACGCTTGCGGTGGCAACGCTCGCTGTACAACTTGCCGAGTCGAATTCA
The DNA here is from genome assembly GCA_041742175.1 of Pirellulaceae bacterium. GTDB lineage: Bacteria > Planctomycetota > Planctomycetia > Pirellulales > Pirellulaceae > Aureliella. Next base: position 669 of record JBGSJB010000095.1, on the reverse strand, counting down.
TCGATGGCGAACCGACTGAGATTCGGCCCGCTGAGAAGGCGTGTCTGGAAGCTCGTGGGTTAACCGGCGTGCGTTTGAGTTGCCAAATCCTGTGCGACCAGGACATGACGGTTCGCGCGATCAGCCGCTTCGAAGGTAGTGGTCGCAAAGATGCCGGCAGCCCAGTGGCAACTGAATTGAGCTAAGACGGTGGATGCCTGAACTCTGGCGAATCCAGCTACGAGGTGGCTACGAGGGGACTGGTTAAGCCTGCGTTTGAGAAGCGGCGATGGGGCTTAGCGAAGCGGGAATGTGGCGGCCTTTGGGATCATAGCTGCCCGGGGTCACGGGTGCAGCCCAGACAACCGAGTTGGCAATAATGCGTTGCACGTTGACGTTGTGATAAATCGGAAACGTCTCGTGGCCGGGTCGAAAATAGAAGATGCGACCTTGGCCGCGCCGAAACGTACAGCCGCTGCGAAACACTTCACCGCCTTCGAACCAACTGATCAGCAGCAATTCGTCCGGATCGGGAATGTCAAAATGCTCTCCGTACATCTCCGCCGCTGGCAATTCAAAGTAAGGTTGATCGATCCCCGCTAAGATCGGATGCCCGGGCGCGATGACCCACAACCGTTCGAGCTCACCCGCATCGCGCCATCGCAACATGCAAGTCGTACCCATCAGTCG
>JBGSJB010000094.1:0-5688 GCA_041742175.1 Pirellulaceae bacterium | reverse complement strand
TGGGGGTACATGAGCGCAAAGGACGGAGCGAATTACGACGAAGGTTCGACGACGATCACACAAGTGCAGGGACTTCGCGGTTGTCGCAACGCTGGAATCGCCGTCCCTGCCGAAGCCATCGATCGCGCTAAAGCTTACATCTACAAATGCAAGAACGACGACGGCGGCATAAGTTACTCGAGCAAGCAGATGGGCACGTCACGTCCTGCGATTACCGCCGCTGCACTCGCCGCACTTTACAACGCAGGCGATTACGACGGCGAACATGTTCCCGAGATGCTCAAACACGCTCGCGAGAATCTCCATGAACTCGCCAACGAAAACGCGGCCTTCGGACACTGGCATTACACGTATCTGTACTACAGCCAGGTTGTGTATCGCCAAGGTGATGAACAGTGGTTTCCTTTCCGCGACCGATTGTACGATCGGATCGTTTCGGAACAGGAAAGCGATGGTTCCTGGAAAGGCCAGATCAGTCCCGTATACATCACTGCATGCAATCTGATCATGCTCCAACTCGATCGCGGTTTGCTGCCGATCTATCAACGGTAGGTGGCGCGGTGGCCCTGCGCCTACGCGAGTGATTCTGGTGAACCAATTGTCACCCGCACTATTGCCGCATCCTTCAGTTATGTCCTGTCTTAAATGCCATGTCGTCTTCAGTAGGTCACGAAGAACTTCATGGAAGTAGCTCGAAGGCACGTAAACGAAAAAAAGCTGCCAACATCGCGACTTGTTGTCGGACACTGGCAGCTTGGTTGACCCTGATTTGCTTAAAGCATGTTTTCGACTAGCGGCCGGAGGGTGAGGCGGCCGCGTGCGTCGTCTTTAGTGACCGCAATCAAGCGGCTGCGTATCCGTCAATCGAACATCAAATTGTAATTCCATGCTCTTCATCACCGAAACTTAATCTACAGATCCAATTCGACAGAAGCATGGACGTTGATCGCAAAGCAAGACGTTTAACTCCTCTGTAAAAGTCCCCAGAAACTGTAAAATCTCGACGCCGAACAAAACGTTTTCAAGCTAATACGACAACTAACTTGCTGATTCCGAAACGAACACTTGCAAACTGCGGTAAGTCAATGGAACTTGTCGATTCGCTGGTGCGAGCGGACCGTCGAGCTCTGGATAAACATCCTTGGGAGATTCAGCTGCGGTGTCGATCAGTTGACGCCAACGAACTCCGCGGACCTGTTCCGGCAAACTGAACTTCGCCGATTCGTGTGTGCCGTTGAACAGCAGCAACAAATCGCGTCCTTTGCCTTCTGGGTCATCGTGTTTCGCCGGAGCCGGCAACCAACACATCAGCGAGCCAGCGGGTTTTTCCCACTTGACCGGCAAGCCAAGGTGATTGAACCAGTTCACATCGGGAATGCCCCGATTATCGAACGGCCGCCCTGTCAGGAATCGAGTGCGACGCAAAGTCGGTTGACTCTTGCGGATCGCAATCAAACCTTTGACAAAGCGATATAAGTCTTCGTTACGTTTTACAAACGACCAGTTGAAGTAGGAAGTGTCATTGTCTTGGCAGTAAGCGTTGTTGTTGCCGTTCTGCGTGCGACGAATCTCATCTCCCATCACCAGCATCGGAACACCTTGACTGAGCAAGAGTGTGGCTGTCATGTTTTTGATCTGACGCAGTCGCAAGTCCTCAATCGGCTTGCGGCGGGTCGGACCCTCTATACCGTAGTTGTCGCTACAGTTGTTGTTGTCACCATCGCGATTACCTTCACCATTTTCGTCGTTGTGCTTCTCCTTATAACTGACTAAGTCATTTAAAGTAAAACCATCGTGACTCGTGATGAAATTGATGCTGCAGTACGGAGCGCGTCCAGCGTGTTCGTACAAGTCCGAGGAGCCCGCGATACGAGTTGCCAAAGGACCTGTCAAACCATCGTCGCCGCGCCAGTACCGACGCACATCGTCTCGATACCGTCCATTCCACTCAGCCCATCGCAGGTCGCCGAACGATCCGACTTGATAAGCTCCAGCCGCATCCCAAGCTTCTGCGATGATCTTCGTATCAGCCAACATCGGGTCTTCGGCGATCATCTCCACCAACGGTGGATTCGGCATCAAGTTACCGTTGCGATCGCGTGACAAAATACTGGCTAGGTCGAACCGGAAACCATCGACGTGGTAGTTGTGTACCCAGTGCCGTAAGCAGTGGAAAATCAACTCGCGACAAATCGGATGATTGCCGTTCAGGGTGTTACCGCATCCCGAATAGTTGCTGTAGTGACTACCGCCGCTGTTCAGAATGTAGTACACGCGATTCTCAAGTCCCTTGAAACTCAGCACAGGGCCGTGTTCGTTGCCTTCGCAGGTGTGATTGAACACAACGTCGAGGATGACCTCGATGCCTGCAGCATGCAACGCTTTGACCATCTGCTTGAATTCGTTTACTTGAGCTCCGGGTTCTTTGCCAAAGGCATAACCACGGTGCGGTGCAAAGAAAGCCAGCGGATCGTAACCCCAGTAATTGGGACGGTCCTTCTTGTTTCCATGAATGTCAAGTATCGGGAACTCGTGGACCGGCATCAGCTCTACAGCGGTTACTCCCAGGTCTTGCAAATAGGGGATCTTCTCGATCAGCCCCAAGTACGTGCCTGGATGTTCGACGCCCGAAGTTTTACTGTTCGTAAAGCCGCGGACGTGTGTTTCGTAAATGACCGTTTCGGAGAGCGGACGTCGGAGATGGCGATCACCTTCCCAATCGAAGTAGTCGTCAACGACGACGCACTTCGGTGGTCGAATGATGCCATCGGTGCTCGGCTGGAAACAACCCGCAAGCGCTTTCGCATACGGGTCGACCAACCTTGCGTTGCCATCGAACCACTGGCCCAATTCCGGATCGAACGGTCCACTCGCTTGGAAGTGATACAACTGTCCCGGACCCATGTCCGGAACAAAAGCACTCCACACATCACCCCAGCGGTCTGTATCGCGATTGAATTCAATGATCTCGCAAGGTTCGCGGTCATCGACATGATCGTACAACAGAACCCGCATCGCAGTGGCGCTGCGGCTGAAGACGACAAACTGCACGCCACGGTCAGTGACTACAGCCCCATACGGCAGGCTGTATGCAAATTGTAATTCAGGATGCGGATGGCGCATGAGCATACTTTAGGACGTCCTTCTCGAAACGTGGGCAAATGGTCTTCGTTGACAGTGAAACATACCACCGGCTTCGAAGATGCATCGGTTTTTGACTTCGAGACTCGCGTAATTGACTGAACACCAGTCGCGATTTGCGAGCCACCCAAGGGTTTCGGAAAAACGTGAGAGTTCGGTATTAGTGAAGTTTGCCGCTAGCGTCTGTTGTAGCGGCTTTCTATGGTAATCTCTGCGCGTGAAAGCGATCACGTCTAGCGCTTGAAAGCGAATTTTCTTGCGAAATTGAAATCGACGGAACATTCGTAGCCATCGTTGCGAATTACCGGCGGCCCACGCACCATCGCACAAACGCAATTTCCAGATACACGCCCGCTAAGCGTGACGCAACGCCTCGATCGGATTCATACTGGCGGCTTTGTACGCTGGATAGACGCCAAAAACGATGCCAATCAACACTGAGATGCTGAACGCGATCAGCACCGAAGCCAGACTGGTTGAAGTCGTAATACCCAAAACCAGTGTAAACAACATCGGTAGCGCCACACCGCAGATCACGCCCAAGATGCCACCAGTCGTGCTCAGTACAGTGGTCTCCATCAAGAACTGCATAATGATGTGACGTCGCTTGGCACCGATCGCGCGACGAATACCGATCTCGCGCGTTCGCTCAGTCACCGTGGCTAACATGATGTTCATGATCCCAATGCCACCAACGAGCAGCGAGATGCCAGCAATCGAACCCAGTACCAGATTCCACAACCGCTTCTCCCGCTCGGCTTGATTCAGCAATTCGAGCGGCACTTGCACTTCGTAATCTTTGTTTTCTGCGTGACTCTGCGCCAGCACACTGCGGACGACTGAGGCGAGCGGACGGACCTGCGATTGATCGCTCAGCTTCAGCACCACTTCCGTCAACTCAATCCGCACGTATTGCCGCGAGCCGGTTTCGACCAGTCGCTGAACAATGCCCATGCGATTCTGCGCCGATGAAATCGGAATGAACAGCAAGCTGTTTTCGTCGTTCGCATCTTCCAGCAACGTTTTCGCGGTTCCACTATCACGCTCGCCGATCACGCCGATCACGCGATACGCGTCGTCTCCGACAAGCAATGATTTGCCGAGCGGATTTTCGAAGCCGAATATGTCGCGCGCTATGCCATTGCCGACTACGACCACATTAGCGGATACCGCGACGTCGCCCGCGTTAAAGAAACGTCCCTCGATGTGAATCGGTTTGATCGAAGGATAATCCGCGGTGGTGCCGACCACTTTGGCCGCCGTCACATGGCGCTTGCCGTGCTGCAAATTCTTCTTGTGCAAAACTGACGGAACAATTGTACAGTCGCTGAGGTGCAGATCTTCCATGACTCTCAAGTCGGCGAAGGTGAGCCCATAAGCCAAGACGTTGTTCGAGCTACTGCTGCTGTTCGAACTTGGTGCCTTCGGTTGCGGTTTGATACTGCGTAAGATCACGTTGCTCGCGCCCAATCGCCGAATCTGTTCGAGGGCTTCTTGTTTCGAGCCTTCGCCAATCGACAGCATCGCAATCACAGAAGCGACGCCCAAGATCGTACCCAGCAGCGTCAGCGCACTTCGCAGCTTGTGAAGCAAGAGATTGCGAATCGCGAGCATGAGGGTTGCGAAAAACACAGTTGTAATTCTCGTTCAGCAATCAGGTAAATAGTTCGCGAACAATCTGTATTCGTCAGCCGCAACGCGTTAGCCGCGGTTGGGTGGTTATCTACGCTTTTGTGGACAACCGGGGCTAACGCGCTGCGGCTAATTGTGTCGATGGATGTTGCACTAAACTACGAAGCGGGCAACGGTTCGCTGCCATCGGCAAACACAGCGTCGACAAAATCCTGAGCGTTGATGGCGATCGATTCGCCAGCATTCAATCCGCTTTCAACGCTGACACGCGTCTCACTCGCGCGGCCCAAAGCCACCGGACGCGGTAGCAAACGCTGACCGCCATCGCGCACGAGAACATAAGTCTCCTCGCCATGCTCAACCACCGCATGCAACGGAACCGTAACCACATCTTTGGCTGAATCCACCAAAATTTCAGCGACAGCAGTCATCCCAGGCTTCAAACCCGACACCTTCTCTTCGATCGTTACAATCGTTTGATAAACCTTGGTATCGTTACCTGACCAACTGTTCTGCTCCGGCAACACGGCGACCGATTTGACGACGCCTTGATAATGCGAGTTCGGAAAGGCATCGATGGTCACGCGCACAGGCAATCCCGGAGTCACTTGATCGAGTGCAGATTCGTGGATTCGCGTTTCCACTTGCATCGCGTCCAAGTTCGGAATCGACAGCAATTTCTGTCGGTAAATTACAGGTACACCTTCGCGGATCTCAGTGACTTTACTGTTTGGATAAGCCACCAAGCCCGATTGCGGCGCGAAGATCTTGCATTTGATCAGTTGATCTTTGTAGCGCGCCAGCCGTTCCTCTTCCTTCTTCAGCGATTCGTCCTTGGCCCGCATCAAAGCCTGCATCTGTGCGAGCTTGGCTTCGTTATTGCGCAGCACTTGCTCTAGTCCGCGCTTGGCCGTC
>JBGSJB010000093.1:0-1915 GCA_041742175.1 Pirellulaceae bacterium | reverse complement strand
CCGAGGTCATCAAGCACGTCGTCCACCTCCGGATGGCTTAGATCGGCCAACTGAAGCCTTCCCGTCGCCGCATCAACTCGCCCGCCGATCTCGCGGTCGACCTCGACCAACAAAGTCGTAATTCGCCCCCCCACTGCCGCTTCGCCGATCTCTTGCAGTTCGTCCAGTCCCAGGCCTTTCGACTTCGCAAAGGCGAATTCTACGGCCAGTTTGGCCATGCGGGACTGATATTGCGGTTCAAAAACCTGCCACGCCTGCTCGCGCAATTCGTCAAGCGGCAACGCGTCGGGATGGATTTTGATTCCTTCACCCAGGAGAAATGGGTTTTTGCTGATCTGATGGAACAGACCGTGAAATTCCGGCAAGGCCGCCAGCAGCAATGGCAAATCCGAGGGACGCGAGTGGTGCTGCAAAACAGCTTGGTCAACCGCCCGAAAGAACCGCTCGGCGTCAATGTCCACTTCATCCATCTTCCCGCCTTGCCCGTGGCGCATGGAGTTGCCCAAACTTGTGCCGCCATAAGAGGCGACTGTTTGATGCGACTCGGTCAGCTCTTCGCCCAGCGCCTCGTTGATGGTGCGCGGAACACCCGGCGCCAGCTCAATTTCATCGAGCGCATCACGGTTGCCTTCATAAAGTTTGGCCTCGTGCCTGCTCAACCCGAGCACTTGAAAGCGCTCCGACGACTGCAGAAATCGTCGCAACGGTTTAGTATCGAAACTATCGGCGACGACGGCCAACTCCGGCACGGGCCGTTGCAATGCATACACCTGAAACAGTCCAGGCGCACCGAAGACGGCGATGCCATTGAGCGTGTGGGTCCAGAAATCGTGGTCGCGTTCCAGTTCTTCGAACGGCTCCAGCAAAGAACGGATCTTGTCCGCAGGATACTCTTTTTCGAGTGATTTCTCCAACTCTTGAACGAGATGCCGAAAGCGAAGCGGGTCCTCCTGATTGCTGGGATAATGGCGATGCGTCGGCTGATAAAGCGACAGGCAGGGCGGCTCGGAATGGGCCGCAAGGGCAGCTTGAAAATCGTGTGTGAGCAACTTCGCTTTTGTTTTCATAAGGTCTGATTCGTCCTTTCGATCCGGCATTCAATGGGAATGCTCGTGGGATGCCGACTCCTCGGTCCAATATCCCGGGAGTTCGTAGTGTCGATGTAGATTGGTCTCGTAGTCCCGAGTGAGCAAGGATTCCTCGGTGTATTCCGGTGATTGCTTGATCGCATCGCGGGAGAGATTGACGAAGACTTTCGATTCATCCCAACTCACGCGCTCGATCCATTGCGGTGAAACGAGGACTTTCTTTCCAGGCCACCAGTTGCGGGTGTCAATGACGAGGTAGCGAATGGCCCAGGTCTCGTCATCGATGATGAAATCCTCGACGTGGCCAATCTCGCCGTCCGTGGCCTGGATGGAATGACCCCTCACTGAGTCAGTGCTTCGCAGATGGGCATCCCATGTATCTTTATCTCCGGTGGTGGGCTTCCATGCTTCACGGTCCCGTGCGATGTAGGGATAATATCCCCACATGTAGGGACCACCCCAATACATCGGGTAACCATAATATCCGTAGTACGACTCCTCGAATTGGCGGGAGACCGGCTTGTCACTGTTCAACGCGGGACTTTCCTCAATCTGCTTTTTGCTAAAGTCCACGGCGATGTGCTGCTCGGCTTTGATTGCGGCGACCAGTGCGTAGGGGGAAATCAGCACCTGTCGCCCGGTGAGCCAGTTTCCCGTATTGGCGACCAGATAGCGGATGGTCCAGAATCGGTCATCGAAGTAGAATTGCTCGACCGCTCCGAATTCCCCATCAAGGCTGTCCAATTTGTATCCTTTTAGTGTTTTGGCTTTGTTTAACATAATAATTCTTCTGTGTTTTGTGTTTCGATCTTGTCTTGTTCGCTGCT